>NZ_BAABCW010000006.1:0-269492 GCF_039539305.1 Aquimarina addita
GCTAAAACCACAACAGCCCGATTCATAACAGCAAAACACCTGATAATCTTTAAAATGACGTTCAACATATTTTTGTAAAACGTAGCCATTAGGTGGAGTCGTAATAGAAGATCCATCGAACAAATCTGTAGCCGTATGAATTTTCCAACTTCGCTTGTGTACGTCGATGCCAATAAATAACTTTGAGTCGGTAGTATCCTTTGTTTTCATAATAAAGAAATTAGATTGTTTTTATTATATAACTTAGGGTACGGCTTTTACATTGTTGCTATATTGCATATGCTCCCTTTAGGAAGTAAACGCAACATATAAGAGACGTTAGCACAAATTAGACAAACAAAAAAATTATGACTGGATTAAAAAACAACTTATTCTTAATTTTTTCAATTTTAACATTGACTCTTCTAACCTCTTGTGGTGCAATAGTAAAATCAAAAGGGAATAAATATTTAACGGAAGAAAAAGGAGCTATTCCACCTGAATTTGGAAAAGAAAAAAATACTTTATTATTCATTACTCATCATAGTAGCTACAATAAATATTTGAAAAAAAATACTAGAAAAATATATAAAGGCGATTATGAACTTGTCTCAGAAGATGAGTTTAAAACAAATGATAAATACGAGGACTTAAATAAGTATAGATTTGTTTTTGATTATAATTACATATCACCTGGTTATGACGTAGTAAGAGCTGATGGATCTACAAGAGCGCCACTTTATAATGTCAAAAAATTTAGAATTTTAGATAGAAAAGAAAACAAAGAATACGTTAGTAAAATAACATCAAGTTTTTGGAGTAAACTACAGAAAGTATATCTAAAAAAACTTAATGCAAAATTGATGGCTGAATAAAATTAATAACTTGTGCTAACAATGTATCCGCAATTACGGCGGATTCGACTACGTCCGAATCCACTCGGAATTACTAAAGCTTGTGTTTAATCTGAAATAATTGCTAATTTAACCCGTGACTGGCGGTTATACGAGACCGTTAGCATTAAATTGAAAATGAATAGAAAAATATCTTCTAACATAACTAAAATCTTTCAGATAGTATTGATTGTGAAATTTATCACTTTATCTATTGTATTTTTTATTACACTATTCATATTTGACTTAAAAACAAACTTGATAATAGTTACTTGTTGGTTTATTGGTCTATTTATTTTGTGCAGAATGGGGATAACTAAATTAAGAACGGTCTATTGGAATGAGCAATCTTTATCAATTGGAAATATAAAGTCTAAGAATTTAATTTCATTCACTGACATAAAAAATATTGAACGGACTTTTCTTTTTGATGACTTCCCATTTAAAATAAAGTATGTGGAATCAGGAAAATTAAAGAAACTATATTTTCTTCCAAAAAGCAAAGTATTTCAGGATATGATGAGCGAAAACGAACTGATTGAAAAACTAAAAAAAGAAATAAAAAAATCTAATGCTAACAACGTGTAAAAATAATTACTTAGCTGTAGCATACTCGGAAAACCCTACGGATTTTACTATGATTCGTTCCATTTTTACTAACTTTAGTACTTAAACACGCAACGAAATCATACACAATCACGTTACCTGCAAGCTGGTACGTTAAAGGCACATAGTTTACACTTTTTCAAGTTATAATTTGAGACAAAAATCAAATTATTATGCCTTGGAAAAACACAACAACTATGAAAAAAAAATTGAATTTATCTGTGAATGGTGAACTGGAAAATATTCCATCACCGAATTATGTAGAAGTTTTGATATCTCCAGACCAACGGCTTTTAAGTTGATAAGTAGGTTCGAAAAAGAAGGTTTTGAGGGATTAAAAAAATACTCTAGCGCTCCTACAAATCATCCTAACGCAACTAAATAAAATATCATTGAAAGTATTCTAAATCTCAAAGTAACATATAAACTTTGAGGCGCTAAAAAAACCAGAGAATTGTTGTTTAAAAATTTACAAAACAAAAAGTCCATCTGGTAGTTACATGATATCTCAGGAAATTGGTAATAAATCACAATACCAAAACGATGTATCCCACTGTTGATCTTCATTTTTTGTAAAACAAGTATCATCATCATTTTCAGAAGGTTCATAAGTTCTTAATACCTTCTCTCCTATCTCAAACTGTACTGGTTTTTTAAATAAAGGACCATCAAATACAAACGTATGAAACTCTCCATGCTCTCCGCAAGGATCTACATTTGCAGGCAGATCTTCCAGAAACCGCTTATCTAAGATTCTTCCACAAAAAGAGGCATCAAGATATTTGGCATTTACACACACCGTGATTGCTTTAAATCCTTGTTTAATAAATTCTAAAAGTAATTCTCTTGTGTTTCTTTTCCACAGAGGAAATACAGCTTTCATTCCTATAGTTTGAAGCTGTTCTTCTCTATATTTTCGAAGATCTTCAAGAAAAATATCACCAAAAATGCAATGCGTATATCCTTCATTTTTTAATTCAATGACATTTCTTTGCATCACCTCATTATAAGAAGTCATGGATACATCTTTAGGAAACTCTATTTTCTTTATAGGAAAACCTAAGTTTTCAACCTGTTGATCTAATAACAATTCACGTAATCCGTGCATAGAAACACGATTAAAATCTTTATTGATTGTTGTAACTAATGTTAGGATTTGGTATTCTTGTTGCTGTAATATTTCGTATAATGCTAAACATGAATCTTTACCACTACTCCAGTTAAAATAGGTCTTGTGCATGAATGAGGCTATAAAAAACTTTGTATTGCCAATGCATAACTTTGCATTCCGAAACCAAGAATGACTCCTTTAGCATGAGACGAAATATAGGATTGATGTCTAAATTCTTCTCTGGCAAAAGTATTAGAAATATGCACTTCTACCACAGGTACTGTCACTGCTTTTATAGCATCTCCTATAGCAATAGAAGTATGTGTATATGCCGCTGCATTAAGAATAATCCCATCATATACCAAATCTGCCTCTTGTATCTGTGTAATCAATTCACCTTCTATATTAGATTGAAAATAGGCTAATTCGGTATTCCTAAACTGCATCTGTAATTCAGAAAAAAAAGTAACAAAAGTCTGACTTCCGTAAATATCGGGTTCTCTTTTTCCTAATAAATTCAAGTTAGGACCATTTATAATTAAAAGCTTCATTACTTATATTTTTCTATAATTGTTTTTAACTGTTATTTCCTTCTATAGCGCTATATACACCATATTTAAATTAAATCGATACTTATTCCTCTTGCCTGATAATTCTGCGATTATTTTTGGTTTTAAAAAGGTATCCTATAGATAACTGTCCTATTGAATTTCTATTTGTTACATCAAAAACAGCTGTATCATTAATATTTGATAATCCCAGATTATATCGTAATTGAAAGAAAAGACCACTCTCTAATTTATATCCTGCACCAAACCCCCAACTAAAATCAAAATTAGAAAAGGAATTAAAAAAATCATCGTTATCAGCAACATCCTCATTTCTAACTGTACTTAACGTAGAGAATTGAGGACCACTTTCTATACTTATTTGCTCAGTAACATAATATTTGGCAATTATAGGTAATGATAGATAGTTAAGACTAATTTTCTGTTCCATATTTTCTATATCCACCGTATATCCCTGAGCAGAATACAGTAATTCTCCTTGTATAAAAAAAGTACTGGATATTGGGTATTCTACTACCGCTCCAAGATGAACCCGGATCCGTGAACCAGCGTTATCCAAATCACCCGTAATACCAGTATAACTAACCCCTCCTTTAAACCCTGCACGTGCATATTGAGGATCTTCATCAATTTTCTGAGCATGACTGCTTAACACAAAGCATATAATCATTAGCAAGGATAGAAAAGTTTGTTTTACCATAATTAAAATACGTTTATACTCAAAAATAACTTTATTTTTTAAAATGACGATGGATATATAAAATAAGATGATAAATCTTTTAAAATTTTTAGGCAAATATATTTTTCATGAATAGACTTTATTTTTATAAAAATTTGTACGTTTAAACTCACAAAAAACCGATAAAGTGTTAATTTTAATATTTTTTTAACACGTTGGTTTGAAAATTACTATAATTTCGCTGTAAACTTTAAACAAATAATAAACATGAAAAAAATTATTTTATCAGCATTAGCACTAGTAGCTTTTACTTTTGCAAATGCACAGGACACAGAGCAAACAGCTACAGGAAAATGGCTTATTGAAGCAAATACTGGATTTGGAGCGGCTCACACAGCAAATACAGGATTTCGATATTATGCTATTTCTGATGACGGAGGTTCTGGATATAATTTAGGGTTAGAAGGTGGTTATTTTGTAATGGACAACCTAGCTCTTAAAGTAGGATTAGGGTATGGTTCTAATAAACAAAATTCTGATGCAGATTCATTTAGCACATTTAGTTACAAAATTGGTGCTAAATATTATGTTACAGGTAAAATTCCTTTACAAGTAGATTATAGTGGTCTTAGTGTTAAAGATGCAGATGATAATCCATCATTCTTAGGATTGCAGGCTGGATATGCTATTTTTCTAGGTGATGTTGTTAGTATCGAACCAGGAGTACGATATAATTTAACTTTGGATGATGAAATTGCCCAAAGTGTATTCCAGCTTAACATTGGATTTGCTGTTCATTTATAAAATATCAATATTTTAAATATTATGAAAACCATGTTAATACTTTAGCATGGTTTTTTCTATTATATAGAAGGTATTTGATAAAATTAGTGTTAAAAATATCTTTACTCAACAGTTACTTTACTTATTAGGGTTTACATCTTATACTTAAAATAAAAAATATTGATTTAAAATTTCCTAATTGATTACCTTACATTTTATTTCTGCAACATGAATAATAAGTGTTTCTATGACACTAACAATTAAATTTTATTGATCGCTTAAAAACAGGAATAAACAAATGAAATGGACACATGCTTTAAAAGATTACACACACTATCTCCGTATTGAGAGAGGTCTTTCTGATAATTCTATTGTAAGTTATAGTCTGGATATCGAGCGGTTGATCAAATACATGGAAACCAATGAAATCGAATCCTCACCTTTGGTTATAGAAAAAGATATTTTGCAACAGTTTATTTATGAAACGGCAAAACTGGTCAATGCCAGATCACAAGCGCGAATTATTTCTGGTCTAAAAAGTTTTTTTAATTACCTCGTTTTTGAAGATTATCGAGAAACCAACCCCATGGAGCTGATAGAATCTCCGAAAATAGGCAGAAAACTACCTGACACTTTATCTGTAGATGAAATAGATAATATCATAGCAGAAATAGACCTTGGTAGTCCTGAAGGTGAACGTAACAGAGCTATTATAGAAACCTTGTACGGTTGTGGTCTCCGTGTCACAGAATTAATTGAACTAAAATTGTCTCATCTCTTTTTTGATGAAGGATATATTAGTGTCACCGGTAAGGGAGATAAACAACGCTTTGTACCTATAGGAGATCTTACTAAAAAGTATATTAATATTTATAGAAATGAAATAAGGATTCACAAGAATATTCAAAAAGGACATGAGGATACTTTATTTCTAAATAGAAGAGGTAAACAGTTAACCAGAGCCATGATCTTTACAATAGTGAAACGCTTAACAGAAAAAGCCGGAATTCATAAAAAAATAAGCCCGCATACCTTTAGACACTCTTTTGCAACACACCTATTAGAAAATGGTGCAGACCTAAGTGCTATACAAGTTATGCTAGGTCATGAGAGTATTACTACCACAGAAATTTATATGCATATTGATCGCAGTCATCTCAGTGAAATAATGAACGCTTTTCATCCCAGAAGATAAAAACAAAAAACTCTCAAAAATTAATTTGAGAGTTTTTTAGCATATAATAAAGTTCCTTTTATCGAACTACTTGCCCTTGTGGAATCGCTGAATTAACTGACATTAAAAGTAAGTCTCCAGGAGCATCCGTTGATTGGATCGTTCCTGTAAGTGGTGTAAGAAAAAATGGAGCTCTGTCTTCATCCGGAAAAGGTTCTACAGATATAGAAATTGTTGCACCTCTTAGATCCAAAGGAAATACCAGCCCAGTTGGAGCTACATTGTTATTCAAAAAATCTTCTCCTGGATATTGTGGTGCTGCATTTATAGTACTACTTGATGAATTAAATTCGTCTGGACCACTAGGATCAGTAAAAGTACCCATAGAAATAGGAGTTCCATTAACCACAGCCCAAGCTTCATATTTCCATCCTGCTCTAAGCGTATTTAATGTCAATCCTTGTGTGGATTCAGTAAACCAAATACCTGATGCTTCATTTGTCTCATCATTATCTGTAGGTGTAGCCATTTCAAAAGTTCCAGCATTGCCAGTAAATGAGGTAACAGCTTCCTCAAAGCTTAGTGTTGCAGCATTACCACTAAACGTCCCTTTAAGAATTCTAGTATCAGATGGTGTGTTGTTATTATCACTTGCCTGTTCTATCGTTAATATAAACTCTGTAGCCGCTTCCAGTTTTGAAGCTTCAAAAGTAAATATTTGCTCATCTGCATTAGTGAATTTTGTTGTTGGTATAACTTCACCATCAGAAACTAACCACCCCTGATACCTGGAACCATCTGTAAGTTCTTCTAATCCGAATGTATCTAACTCCATAGTTGCAGTCGCTGGACCATCATCGCTAGAACAAGAAGTACCTAATACTCCCAGGGCAATCATCCCCATTACAGTTATCTTTTTTATCATCATTTTTTTGCTTTTTAATTAATATGTAAATTTATAGAATTCATCAGAATTAATAACTACAAAAATGAATCAAAATTGTATGTTAAAATTATTATTCATTGTTTGATCTATAGTTAAAAAGGACGAAAATTAATCGATTCAATACAGAGAATTGAATTTATGATATTTCTGAAAAGGTTAAAGTATTGAATGCATACTATATTTAAAAAGCCTATGCTTCTACAGGTTGCTGTGGTGGTTTTTTAAACAACTCTAAGTAAGATTTTCCAATATGAGATACAATATCACTTGCTAATAACCCTTGATACCCTGTTTCTTGTATTGCCAGATCTCCTGCACTCCCATGCAAATATACTCCCAGCACAGCAGCATACAATGGTTCATATCCCTGAGAAATTAGTCCCGTAAGAATTCCGGTAAGTACATCTCCACTGCCCGCAGTAGCCATGCCTGGATTACCCGAAGTATTTACATAGATATCATCCTTATAAATCACTAGTGTGTTTGCTCCTTTAACAACAACAATACAATCATGGGCTATAGAAAATTCTTTTACCTTTTTAATTTTATCAAAATCATCCTTCCAAGTCCCAATTAACCGTTTTAATTCTCCGGGATGCGGAGTCAATATCGTTTGTGCACCTAATAATGGTAATAAATTAGTTTCTTTAGCTAGTATATTGATTGCATCTGCATCGATGACAAGTTTTGATGTATTCTGTTTTAAAAATTCTGAAAATGCTGTTACCGTCTTATCATGAGTTCCCATTCCCATACCAATACCAATGACAGTTGGTTCAAAATTAATAGTAATTTTTGTGATGTAATCATCTTCAGTATCAGTAATCACCATGGCCTCTGGTACAGCAGTCTGCAAAATTTCATATCCACATTCTGGAATGTATGCTGTCGCCAAACCGGCACCAGTGCGTAACGCAGCATTTACAGATAGTAGTACACTTCCTATTTTACCATAACCACCTCCTACTAATAGGCTGTGACCATAGTCTCCCTTATGAGCAAACTTATGTCTGGGTTTATATAAAGTTAAAGCCTCTGGTTTTGCGACTAATTCAGCAAAAGCACTGGTTTCCTGGATATACTTTTGATCCAATCCTATATCTACTACCTCTACATCCTGAGAATACTGACCTGTTTCTGGTAAGAAAAAAATCAATTTTGGGAATTGAAAAGTTACCGTACTGGATGCATAGATAACTCCTTCAGGATCGTCTGGTGCTTTATCTGCATACAGACCAGAAGGCACGTCTACGGATAATGTAAAAGATCTGGCAGCATTGATATGTTTTATCAGATTAATGACCCAAGGCAATAGAGGACGGTTTAACCCAATACCAAAGATTGCATCGATAACCATATCCTGTTGATGAATTTCAGGAAGATCTTCTTCTGATTTTAATTGTATTGGCCATTCTGAAGCTATAGCTTTTAATCGATCATAGTTTGTTAAAAAATCTTTTGATCGTTGTTCACTAAAATTAACAATATAGGTTTTTACTGTATATCCATGCTCTACTAATAAACGAGAAATCACCAGACCATCTCCCCCATTATTTCCCAAACCACAGAAAGCATGAATAGGAACTGGTGCTCCCTGTAGACGTTGATGTATCAAATTAAAAATTTGTGTAGCTGCGTGCTCCATCAGCTCCAGAGATGTTATTTGTTTTGATTGAAGAGTTACTTCATCTGCTTTTCTTATTTGTGATGCAGAAAATATTTTCATAGATCAGAGGTATTTTACTGTTTTTGAAATTAGTAGCTTTAGATATTGGTTAAAAATCGGTGTCATCTGCCACTGTATCATCATTAACTTGGTTATTTAAAGATTCATTATATTCAATTATTATGAATATTTTAATGAATCCAATCAATATTTAATGGATTAATAAAATTTACCGATTCCTTTCCTTTTAATTTTATTCAAAAGTAAAAAATTATACTTTTGATATTTAATATAAAGCAAACTAATGTTTCGTACAGTTTCAATTTCGGTTTTACCTAGTATTCCAGAAATAATAATGGCTTCTGCCATACCTTCATACATGCTGACGACAACTACTATTCGTACCCCTTGGGGTTAATCAACTTATATATCAACAAAATCAAATGTGCTGTTAGTTTTTAGTAAGATACTTACTAAAAAAAGCTTATTATTACAATAAATTAAAAAAAATATCATGAACGTTCTAAAATTTGGAGGTTCTTCAGTTGCAAATGCAGCAACTATCGAAAAGGTTATAGAAATTATAAGAGAACAATCTCAGAAAACATCCTTATATGTTATCGTTTCCGCTTTAGGTGGGATAACTGATTTACTTATACAAGCTGGCAAAGAGGCTTCTGCTAATAAAGAAGAGTATAAAACCACACTGGCCCTTATAGAAAAGAGACATCTTGAAGCGATCAAAGAATTAATTCCTGTGATCTCTCAGAGTGCTATCATTAGCAAAGTGAAATCAGAATTAAATAAGCTGGAAGCGCTTTGTGAAGGTGTTTATTTGTTAAGTGAACTCTCTCCAAAAACGGAGTCTGTTATTGCTAGTTTTGGTGAAATGTTATCTTCATTCATTATTTCTGAAGCGGCAAAGGTAAAAGGATTAGATATCGCACTTAAAGATTCACGGGATCTTATTATTACCGGTGACACTGCAAAAATCACAATTCAGTATGATGAGACCAATGCCAGAATAAAAAAATACGCAGAAGAAAGCAATCATCAAATTCATTTATTTCCCGGTTTTGTTGCGATGACATCAGAAGGAGAACCTACCACTCTGGGTAGAGGAGGTTCTGATTTTACGGCCGCAATTATAGCCGCAGCTCTAATGGCTGACGAATTACAAATTTGGACTGATGTAAGTGGTATGTATACTGCAAATCCAAGGTTAGTTAAACAAGCAAAACCTGTATCCCATATATCTTATAAAGAGGCAATGGAATTATCGCATTTTGGAGCTAAAGTTATTTATCCTCCTACCATACAACCCGTATTGGATACTAATATTCCGATTTCCATAAAAAACACTTTTGAACCTACTGATAAAGGGACACGAATTACTAAAGATGTTTCACAGACACAAAGACCCGTCACCGGGATCAGTCATATTGATAATATTGCCATTATCTCATTAGAAGGTGGTGGTATGGTAGGTATACCTGGTTTTTCTAAACGGTTATTTGAAGCCTTGTTTTCTGAAAATATCAATGTTATACTAATTACACAAGCTTCCTCAGAGCATTCTATTTGCCTTGCTGTAGAAGCGTCTGAAGCAGAAAAAGCAAAAATAGTACTAGACACTACTTTTGAATTTGAAATCGCCAAGCATAAAATTGATCCGGTAAAAATAGAAAACGATACTGCTATTGTAGCTTTGGTTGGAGATAATATGTATCATCATCAGGGATTAAGTGGTAAAATGTTTAGTACCTTAGGTAAAAACAATGTTAATATCAGAGCTATTGCTCAGGGGGCATCAGAGAAAAATATTTCTGTAGTGATTGAGAAAAAGGATATTAAAAAAGCATTAAATATATTACACGAAGCCTTTTTTGAAGTAAAAACAAAGCAGCTCAATCTCTTTGTAACTGGCGTAGGAAATGTGGGAAGTAAACTACTATCTCAACTAGAAAAGCAAAAAAAATATCTTAAAGATAAACTTCGTCTTAAAATTAGAGTGGTCGGGATTTCTAATTCCAGAACTATGATTTTTAATGAACATGGAATTCATCTAGACTCCTGGGAAGAGGAACTCCAAAAAGGAGAAAAAGCGAATGCTGATACCTTTTTTAAGAAAGCTAAGGACATGAATATTCGTAATTCTATTTTTGTAGATAATACGGCCAATCCTGATATTGCAAAAGTGTATAAAAAATATCTGGCAGAGAGTATGGCGGTAGTTACCTGTAACAAAATCGCCTGCGCCGATGAATACTCTAATTATGAAGAGCTACAAGAACTGTCCAGAAAATTTAGTGCATCTTTCTTATATGAAACCAACGTAGGTGCAGGATTACCTATTATTGATACTTTAAATAATTTGATTGCTTCTGGTGATCATGTTCATAAAATACAAGCGGTATTATCTGGTAGTCTTAATTTTGTATTTAATAATTATAAGGAAGGAGCTAATTTTTATGATGTAGTAAAGCAGGCACAAGAAGAAGGATATACAGAGCCTGATCCTAAAATTGATTTGAGTGGTGTTGATGTGGCTCGAAAAATATTAATTTTGGCAAGAGAAAGCGGAAATGTATTAGAATTAGAAGATATTGAAAATGAGGCTTTTTTACCTCAGGAAAGTTTAGATACTACCAGTGTACCTGACTTTTTTGAATCATTACAAGCAAATGAAGCTCATTTTAAAAAGATATTAGATGCAGCAGATCAACAGGATTGTCGCTTAAAATATGTTGCACAATATGAGGAAGGCAAAGCCAAAGTAGGATTACAGCATATTCCTGTAGGACATCCCTTTTATAATCTGGAAGGAAGTGATAATATAGTTCTTTTCTTTACGGATAGGTATCCAAAACAACCACTAATTGTAAAAGGTGCTGGTGCAGGAGCTGAAGTAACAGCTTCTGGTATATTTGCAGATATTATTAGAATTGGTAAAAAATAATGAGTACGGTAACATGAAAAGTATTAAAATATTTGCTCCTGCCACTGTTGCCAATCTATCCTGCGGTTTTGACGTTCTGGGATGTTGTCTTGATACGGTTGGAGATGAAATGGTGATTACATTAACCCAGGAACCAGGAGTTCGAATTACAAAGTTGGAGGGTGCAGATCTACCAATGGAAACTCACAAAAATGTAGCAGGTGTTGCTGTAGAAGCTTTATTAGAAAAATACGGCAAATCTATTGGCGTAGCAATTGAAATATACAAAAAAATAAAAGCTGGTAGTGGTATTGGGAGCAGTGCTGCAAGTAGTGCAGGTGCTGTCTGGGCAGTGAATCACTTACTGGATAAACCTTTTACTCCCCAAGAATTAGTAGGTTTTGCCATGGTGGGCGAAAAATTAGCCAGTGGAAATGCTCATGCTGATAATGTAGCCCCCGCACTACTTGGTGGATTCACATTAGTTCGTAGTTACACTCCTCTTGATGTTATTAAACTACATACACCTAAAGATCTGGTTATGACTGTTATTCATCCCCAAATTGAGGTTAAAACATCAGACGCACGATCCGTGATTAAACAGAAAGTAACACTACAGCAGGCCATACATCAATGGGGTAATGTAGGAGGATTGATATCTGGTCTCTACACAGAAGATTATGAACTTATAGGAAGAAGTCTGGAAGATGTAATCATTGAACCTTTGCGTTCTATATTAATTCCTGAATTTAAAAATGTAAAAGAAGCGGCTATGACACACGGCGCATTAGGTTGTGGGATTTCAGGATCTGGTCCTTCTATATTTGCATTGAGTAAGGGAATGGATACTGCGACTAAGGTAGCAGATGCAATTAGGAAAGTATATAATACTACAGGGTTAGATTTTGATATTCATACCTCGATCATTAATAATTATGGTGTAAAGATAATCGACTGAATCAATTTTTATAACTAAAAATCATCATAAAACATAAGAATATAACCTCATGAAACAAATAAAAAAAATAGCAACAGGATCACCTTGGGAAGATATTGTAGGCTACTCCAGAGCCATAAAAGTGGGTAATACTATTGAGGTATCAGGAACTACAGCAGCAGGAGCGAATGAATATGAACAAACTGTAGCAATTTTTGAATCTGTAAAGAAAGTATTAGCTGAATTAGATGCAGAGTTGAACCACGTGGTAAGAACCAGAATCTACTGTACTAATATCTCACAATGGGAAGAAATAGGAAAGGCACACGGAGCATATTTTGGTGAGATAAAACCTGTTACTTCTATGGTCGAAGTTTCAAAATTAATAGATCCTGAAATCCTTGTAGAAATTGAGTTTTCAGCTATTATTCCTTAATATACCAGAAAGAACTAAACACATGCAATATTATAGTTTACATCATAACGCTCCTAATGTACCTTTTTCTGAAGCTGTTATCAAGGGGTTAGCTCCTGATAAAGGATTATATTTTCCTGAGAAAATAAGTCCTTTACCCACTTCTTTCTTTGATAAGATTAAAAGTCTTGATAATATAGAAATCGGATATCAGGCGATAAAACAATTTGTAGGGGATCAAATTCCTGAACCTGTACTAAGAGATATTTTAAAAGATGTATTGAGCTTTGATTTTCCAGTGGTGGAAATCGAAGATTCAATTGGCACCTTAGAACTTTTTCATGGTCCTACCATGGCATTTAAAGACGTTGGCGCCCGTTTTATGGCACGTTGTCTTGAATATTTCAATCAGACCAATGAAAATAAAGTTACTGTACTGGTAGCAACTTCTGGGGATACTGGAGGAGCTGTGGCTCAAGGTTTTTTAGGCGTTAAAGGAGTTGATGTCGTTATTCTATATCCATCAGGCAAAGTTAGTGATATACAAGAAAGACAATTGACTACCTTGGGACAAAATATTACTGCTCTAGAAGTGGATGGTGTATTTGATGATTGTCAGGATATGGTGAAGACTGCTTTTCTTGATACAAGTATTACCGATTATATGCAACTAACTTCTGCTAACTCTATCAATGTTGCACGATGGTTACCTCAATTACTATACTTCCTTTTTGCATATAAACAAGTAAAAAGTAAAGGAAAAGATATAGTTTTTTCTGTTCCTAGTGGAAATTTTGGTAATATCTGCGCTGGTATTGTAGCTCATAAATTAGGACTTCCTGTAAAACAGTTTGTGGCATCTACAAATATTAATGACACTGTAGTCAAATATATGGAGACGTCTACTTATACACCTAAACCATCTAAAGCTACTATTTCTAATGCAATGGATGTAGGAAACCCTAGTAATTTCATAAGGATTCAAGAATTATTTGATACTAATTTTGAAGCGCTTAAAAGTTTATTCTCTGCTTACAGTTTTGATGATGATTCTACAAAAGAAGCTATGAAAAAGATTTATAAGCAATCTAACTATATAGCAGATCCACATGGTGCAGTAGGATATCTTGGGCTGAAGAAAAAAGGGATGCAACAAAACGAATATGGTATTTTTTTAGAAACGGCACATCCTGTTAAATTTAGAGACATTGTAGAAGAGACTTTAGATACATCTATTGCTATTCCTGATCAGATTGAAAAGGTGATGAATAAAGAGAAAGTGAGTGTCAAAATAAAAGGCTATACAGAACTAAAAGATTTTTTACTTAATATAAGTAAATGAGCTAATGTTAAAGCACCGCCCAGGAGGTAACACAAAACCACTTACCTGCTGTTTGTTAACACTATGAAAAAAGCCTGATAGATAAAAATCTATTAGGCTTTTTTTATACTATACTATCCAATTTATAATTAATTATCTGGACATTGTAGTCAATACTTTATAAACAATATTAGATGTAGCAGCAAGATATTTAAAATTAACTGTTGTATACGTATCAGAAGGTTGATGAACATATGGAGAGTTATCACCATTTTTTAATTCTGCCGTAATCGTAATATTTTCAAAACCTAAAGTAGAAAAAATTCTGGTTTCAGGCGTAGATACTAATCGTTTAAAAACTGGTGAAGGTGATTCTAATCTATATGCAGATTCTAAGCTTATATTAGAAGCAAGTAATTCTATTGCCCTATCTTCATCAATATCCCATCCCATATAATCCACTCTGTGCATTGAAGTAACGTTCATTTTATCTTTTTTCAACTTATCAACAAACATCCTGCATCCAATCATATTCGTCTCCTGTTGATCAAAAAATACAATAATAAAATTTTTAGACCTATCCTCAAGCTCATTTAATTGACCAGCTACATACATTGTGAGTGCTACTCCGGTTGCATTATGTACTGCACCCGGACTATTTTCTGAAGTATCATAGTGTGCTCCTAATAAAATATACTCTTTACTATCAGTAGTAGCAGGTAAGATCGCATATACATTAGATCCTTTGTAAGTATTACCTTGTTTATCTGCTACGTTATAATCATTTCTTTTTGGCTTTAAACCGATCTGTTTTAGATAATCTGATAAATAATCCGAAACAATTTTTCTCTCAGACGAACTAGCTCTACTTGATAACTTTTTATTACCCTTAATAGGTACATATCCCGTAAGCTTACCAACAATATCTTTTTGAACATTTATAATGCTTGCTTCTAAAGCATCATCTAATTGAGCAAAAGAAAATTGAAAGCAAAAAATAAACGAAAGTAAAGTTATTAATCTATATATTCTCATTTTTAAAAAGTTTGTATACTTATTTTTCCTCTTAACGCAAATTTATAAAATTATAATTCAAATTAAATTTTTGAGGTTTATAATTACTAATATTTAAGTATATGATTCCAAAAACTATACCATTTTTTTATTTTGACATTTTTTTACTCCTAATAATAGTAAATAAATAGCATCTTTTATTTCTTACCTTTATTAGAAACTTAAAATCTACTTATATAGAGTTACTAAGAGCTCTTTTAAATCATTATATCATGACAATACGTATTATTATTTCTTTTCTCTATCTCTTCATCTCCCTAGGTTGTATATCTGAACCAAAACAGGATAAAACCGAAAATGATATTCTAAAAAACACAAATAATCAAGTTACTAAGACTAAAGACGCAGTATTTAAAGATACTATGATAAATCTTAATGTCTCCAATCAGGTCACTAAAATTAAAGATACCATCATTGTTAAATCTCAAACATTAAATAAACCAACTAAAATTACTACAGCAACATCTAAATCAAATTACACTAAAAACAATAATATAAAAAATGATAGTATTGCATTAAAAATATCACTTCCCAATCATAATATCTGGGATCAATTAACAAAAAAACATGTATCACCCTCGGGAAATGTTAGCTATACAGGCTTTATATCTGATATAGATATTTTAAATTCTTATTTACTGCACCTACAAAATATATTTCCACAGAAAAATTGGTCTAAAAATGAAAAATTAGCTTATTGGTTTAATTTATATAATGCTTCGACAATACAGCTCATTGCCACCTCCTACCCTGTCAAAAGTATTAAGGATATACATGGAGGAAAACCCTGGGATAAAAAATTTATCAAATCTGGCTCCAATCTGTATTCTCTAAATGATATTGAAAACACAATAGTACGCTCTAATTATTCTGAACCCAGATTGCATGTTGCATTTAATTGTGGAGCAATTTCATGTCCTAAATTATTAAATGGAGCTTTTTTACCGGCTAATCTAAATACACAATTGCAGCTCTTATCTAAAAACTGGATTAATGATCTTTCTAAAAATAAAATTGCTATTAATGAATTACAAATAAGTAAAATATTTGAATGGTATAAAGATGATTTCAAAAATGGTATCATCCCATTTATAAATAGATATACTGATATAGAAATACAACAAGATGCAATAATAATCTTTTTAGATTATAACTGGAATTTAAATGAATAACGTTTTAGAACTGCATTTGATTTATAGTAATAATATTAGACACATCGTATATCACTCAAATTAATCTGCTTTAAAATAGTTAACAAACAATATGTTAATTTTTATAAATAACGAATAACCTCCTTCCATCAATACTCACTTTAAATAAACAAAATTCTGAAAATCAGTGTTTTGAATTCACAATACATACTATTTATTAATAACACTTCTGTAACAAAGCAATTATCTAACAGGGGAAAAAAACTATTTATTCAGGGTATTTAGCTATAAAAAAACGTACAAGAATCAAATACATTTGTATCAAACAATTGATGAGATATTGTATTGTACCGGTGAATGTAGATCTGTATCAATTGATTCACTAATTATTAATTATAAAATAAAAAACATGAAAAATTTATGTAATCTAAAGATGATCACATCTTTGGTAGTAGGGGCTTTATTTATTATATCCTGTGAAAAATCAGAGGTAACTAATGAGATTGAACAAATTGGAGATCCACAAGAAGAAGGGTTTAAAAGTGTCACTGGTCATACAGATAAGGTATTAAAAATTGAGGATGAGGCAACTAAGCCTATTTTAAAAATGCATTTTGATGATAGCATGTCTAAAGAAGAAGCTATTCTTTCATTTGATAAGGCTGTTAATGATTATATAAGCAAACAACCGATTCAAAATAAAGCGTTTAGCACAGAGTGGTTTTACAGAGTATGGACATATACTGGTAATCAAAGTAATAATGATACCGATGGAGATGCTGGAACTTATGTACGATTTAATACCAGTGCAGGTGGATATACTGCTCCGTTTAATTGGATGGATAATTTTGGTGATGATCGCGAAGGTGGATGGGATGCTTATTTATTTAAAGCTTCATTCCCGGGACAAGCAGTAGAATGGGTAGAGATTGATTATGCTACTTTATATCTGGAAGGTACTGATGGATGGTTTGTAACTGATTTTGTAGTTCAATTATGGACAAGCGATCAGACTTTACCAGCTACCGGATCATCTTCTTTATGGTGCGAACCTAATGTTTGGTTAGATAATTCTTGTTCTGATAGTTGCTGGGATAGCTATTTCTGCGATAGTACATCAACGGGTCGATTAAGCTTTTAACTAAGTAAAATTCTAAAAAACATACTGATATAATATATAATAGGCGTATACTATTATATGATTTATCACTAAACCGGGTTTATGGATGTATATCTTTAAACCTGGTTTATCTATTTATTTTTAATATAAAATCTATAGGTTAGTCCGATTTTTGCAAATAAATTTCCATTCATTTCAGGGTTTATTAAGGTTCGATCATCATCAAATTCGAAAGCAGACAAGCGTATAGGTAATGTATCCCCTTCTTCGAATACTTCATTTGATATACTAGTATAACCACCCTGTAATTTTACTAAAATGCTCTTGTTTAAAAAACTATGTTGTATATAGGGTCCTATTTCTATAATAGAAGATTGCACATACAAATTAGGTAGTGTATTTTCTTGTTGTAAACTATAGGATCTTACTGGTGCCTCAAATCCAATTCCCAAAGAAAAAACCTCATTAAAACGATAATTGACATCTCCATTAACAGGTAGGTTAGCAGTAATTTCCCAATTTTTATTTTCACTAAGATAATATAGACCTAGTATAGGTGTTGTTAGTATTCCAAACCCTTCCTGACTTAGATACCATCCCATACGATATTGGAAATTTATGTTTTTCTGATATTTTAGCAAAACCAGTCCACCCATAAAAAAATGATCGCCATCTGTATGCAAATCCTGGCTTGCTATTTTTGGTAACAACAGATAACTCCCAGACCAGCGTTCACTATGTTTTACATTGATTCCACCCTTGAACCTTGCATATTGCAGACCAATGGTAGTGCCACCAGGAAATAAATCTAATTTTTGCTGACCATAATCTAAGCCGGTAATAATTGCAATTTTATCACTTACTTTTATAGGATAGGTTACTCCTACATTCAGTGAACCTACATTTGTTTTCTCTTCACTATTCTCAAAACCCACATTATAAACGTTTCCATAGCTCAATTTTACAAGATCAATATACTCCTGAGAAATAGAAAATTGTACAATTAAGCTAAGACAGTAAAACAGGTATTTATTTTTCAATGGTTTAAAATTTTAAGGTTGTTCAATTTAATCTTAGTAAAACTATGATTCTATATTTTTATTAGATATTTAATCCTTTTATAAAATACTCAACTCTTGTAATATAGGAAATAATTAATTAAGCATATACTCAATTATAGATTATTGAAAACAGATTAAATTTCAATTTTAACTACATCACTATTGAACAGTGAAATCCAATTTAAAACTCAAAAACAATGCTGGTAAAGTCTCAAAAATCCATATTTCGAAGTGATCATAAAAAGCTTACATAAATAACTTATAATAAACTACCTGGACTCAAGGATATAATCAAAATAAGAGTGCTTCCCTATAAGAATCAGGCAATAAGACTCCTTTATCCTGATACTATTTGCTGTACTAAAAACAAAATCTCAAAAAGTTCTATTGATCCAATTCATGTATCATCTTTTCGCATATCTTTTAATAAACCAGAAGCAAAATACGTTACTAATATGGCAGCAAAACCTATACAAATCCACATAAACCATGGTTGTTGCCAAATGGATAGCGTTACTTTTTCTTTATCAGTTTCCTCTACTAATGTAATTGAAGTGATTTCTGATACAGATAAATTATCAGAAACCCTATCTCTAAAATATGCTATATCATATTGTGGTGCTGTCAGATTGTGATCTCCAGCGGAAATTGTATATGTTTCCTTCTTTTTTAAATCAGCAACAACATATAAGGGCTCTTGTAAAAATTCAATAGAAGATATCTCTAATGCAGGATTATCTTGATTCTCTATTTCGATAAATAGTTCTTTACCAAAAAACGAATTCAAAGAAAAATTTGCTTCCTTATTAGAATGAATTGTAAAACTTGTTAATTGCTGTTTGTAAGTATGTATTTCATGTTTTATCTTTTTTTCTTTCAAGACATAAATGATAGCAGTTCTATTATATAAATCCGGTGCAGTAATATTAAAAAGTACTTGGTTAATAACTTCAGGATGTTCAAAAGTAATATGAATTTTGGTTTTCTTTTCTTCTTTCAGCTGCGAAATAGTAGTTGTTTGTGCAGGAATCACATCTTGCTTAGACTTTATAATATTTGTAGTCGCTGTTCCTATTTTCAAAAGATTAACTGGTAAAGAATTACGATCATCAAATATGATTTTCACATAGTTATAAGATGATAAAGGAAATTTGATAATCTTATAAACACTAGTACTTGTTGGGTTAGTAAGATTATATAGTTGTTGACTATTTACAAGTCCAAACCATTGTTTCTGATCATTACTCCCCTGTAAGCTAAAGCGCTTACTGCCTGCATAATTTGATAATAATAAAATTGCTTTTTCTATTTTTAATTTTGAGTTTTTAAAAATATAGGTTGAACTGGTATCAGCAATAGTAGTCTGAGAAATAATCTTAAACTCTTCAAAATTAGAAATTCGAGTTTCAGCATCATCTGTATGTATAAAATAAGGCACTTGAGCACCTTTACTATCCCAAATTCTAAAATCACGAATATCATTATGTGTATAAGAACGTACTAAATGAGGAATCTTAATTTTATATAATCCGTCAGCTCCTATACTATGAAGTGAGCCATTTACCTTATGTTGTTGAGCAGATATAGTGCTTATAAAAATAAATAGTAATAAACTAAGTAACTGTTTGATCATCTTCTGGTTTTGTTTTTTCATCAATAACTAATACTTTAATTTTTTGGTATACAAATGATATGATTAGCACCAACACTCCTAAGAGAATGAAGGCTATAATTTTTCCTGTTTCTGAAACATTACTGATATCGTATATGAACAATTTAAGAATAGTCAAACCTAAAAGTGATAAAGCAATTATTCTTAAATCTTTGATACTTTTTTTAATTCCGATCAATAAGAAAATAAATGCCATAATACCCCATAATACCGGTAATCCTGTTTTAATAATTTTAAATTTTGCGAGATTAATAACACGTGCTGCATGTAATCTGTTATTGTAATAACCTGCAGAATCATTAGTAAAAGCTATATCAGACAATTGAGGGTTCATAAATTTCAACCCATGAAGAATAAGTTCTGAACTTGCTAAATACACTAAAACGAAAGCAGTAACCCAAATCATAATTCTGGACTTAAATAAACCTGATTTTTTATTTATTTTGAATAGTAAATAACAAAAATATCCAATAATCAATAAACAGATATAATGCATATAAAAGGCTAATTGACTATTCTCCACCAGAATCAAATTCCCTTTTTGTTCTAAAAATGGTAATCTGGAAAATAAAAATACGAATACAATGATATTGATAATGATTAAGACAGTTGCCAATTGATGATTGATATTATTTTTTCTTTTGTGTAAAAAGAAGCAAAACACCGCAGAAAATAATAAGTGATATACCACAGGCAAAGTAAATAATGAATATAATTCATTATCAAAATACATATAGGATTGATATAAAACTTCTAAAATTCCAACAAAATATCCAAGTACAATTGAAACAATAACTGCTATTTTTCTGTAAATAACAGGATTAAAAGTAAATCCGAGTTTTTCTTGTTTTACAATCTCATTTCTTAATAAATACCACACTGATATTAATGAAATTACGGATACAATACCTGTAATAAAAGCAGCATTTCCTACCACCATCAATATCTCATCAGATGTATATAGTTTTATCCAGTCAATTAACAAACTAAATAACATTAAAATATGAACGATACCTGATGCAAAACGATAGCTTCTTATTTTTGATTTCTGTGCCAACCAAATCAGTAATACCCCTTCTGCTGCCCAAAAAAGCGTTATGTTATTACCTTCAAACTGAATTGGTATTGCTAATGTGATAAATGACAGTGTTAAGCCAATTAATAGATATATAGCCGTTTTATCTAATCCGAATTTCTTGTACAAGACCCATGCATACATTAAATTAAGTATTGCCAAAATTGCAGTAAAAAGTCCTCTGTATATTGGAAAAACGGCAGATAGTATGATCATACCTATCCCATAAAAAATAAAAGTATTGATGGATAAGATCGTAAGTTGTGTTTTAGTAAATATTCCTTTATTGCGAATATTATGAATAATATTCATAACAATAAAAATCATGTAAAATACGAGACTGAAGATAAATGCTCCCGTATAATGAGGTTCAACATTATTTATGTCATCACTAAACCAACCTATAAATAATAGCGTTGTGAATATAAATGCCAGAATATTCACAAGATTCCATTTTTTAAAATATGCTAAAGCTAAAATACCAATATCCAGAATTGCTATGTAGCTAAATAAAACTAAGTAATTACCATTTCCTGTTCTTATCATAAAAGGTACTGCAAAACCCCCTATAAGAGATAAAACAGCTAGTTCTATACGATTATAAGACATCGATATTAAACAACTAAATGTTGTGATAAACACCATGATAACAAATGCAACCGTCTGACTAAACAACTGATATTCATGAAACCCAATAGCTATGGTAAAATAAAAAATAGCAATAGCTCCTGACACTAATACAGAACTAAAGGCATTATACTTTTTACGTAACTTATGAGCAACAGCTAATACTAAACTTCCTGCTAATATCCCAATACCTACCCTTCCTGTTTCATTAATCCAGTCTTTGTCAATAGCATATTTCACAAAATAACTGATACCAAGAACTAAAATGAGTATCCCTATTTTATTAATTAAGTTCTCACCGATAAACTTCTCTAAATCTGGGTTTTTCTCTTTAAATCTTTGCCAAAAACCTGGTCTGGGCGGTTGGATTTGTTTTTTTACTTGTTTAGTATAGATAGGTTTTTCATTTTTTAATTGCTCTTTTATATTCCCGACTGGTTTTACTTTTTCTGGTATAGGAGTAAGAGGACTTATCTCTGCTGCTTTTATAGGTTTTGCTTTCTCTGATTCTACAGGTTTTATTGAGATTGCTTCTTCTTTTTGTGTAGGTTTTACGGGAGTAGCAGGTTTATTTTCTTGATGTACTATTTCATTCTTAGTTTCTTCTTTAGAAACCACTTTTTTAGTTATGCTATTTGTCTTTAATACTTTATCTAATTTATCATTCAAGTCATTTATATTCTTTTGTAAATCATTAATTCTACCTTTCAGAGTGACCTTAAAATGAATAAGTACAATTAATAAAATAAGTAATAAAATAAAACTAAACTCCATAGAAATAATATCTGTTGATTATCAAAGTAAATATAAGTTTATTTAATGAACTGCCTACGAGGTATCAAAACAAGACCGCTTCACTTAAGAATTAGGAAACAAGACTCTTCTATCCTGATTCTATATACTGAACCCAAAACAAAGTCTCAAGGAAGTCTATGGATTAAACTTCAAATAATTTATGGTATAACTCCAAAGAATCACAAGGAGAAGTTGTTATATAAATATTCTTCCTGAAATAACCACTGTATTTCTAATTATAAAATTTCACATTTATAATCCACGTAACCCCTGAAAACAGGGTGCTTATTTCACTGAAAAGAGTGTTTGCTATTACCACCTGCATTCTCATCTTTGTACTGTTCATTCATCTTAAAAACAAAATACACATAAACTAAAACGAAAAACATGAAAAGAAAATTTGTAAACATTGCTCTGGTAATTGCTATTCTTGTTGCAGCTTCTTGCAAAAATCAAAATAATGCTGAAAACCAAGATAACATTGATAATGTTGAAGAGGTTGCAGAGAATAATGAGGAACCAAAAGAAGAAGAAGTTACTAAGGTAAACACATCCACAGATACTCCAAAGTTTAGTGATCCAAAAGTACAGGAATATGTGGATTCTTATGAAGCATATATTGCAGAATATAAAAAAGTAGTAGCGAGTAAAGATATGACTGCATATGCCACATTAGGTCAAAAAGGACAAGAACTTTCTGTAAAAGCACAAGAAATTTCAGGAAATCTTTCTGGAGATGATATACAAAAGTTAAGTGATTATTCTACTGCAAAAGCAGCTCAATTACAAGAGTTGAATGAACAGTTGATGCAACAATAATCATTTATAATTAGCAATCATAATTGGGGAATTATGCTGAATGCTTCATTCGATATATTGAATGAAGCATTCTATTTTTACGGAGACAATATAAAATAAAATTATTTTAAGGCTTAAAAGAAATGGACAAGATTTATTACAAGTAACTCAAGTTAAATTTCTTATTACTGTTTAAAAAAAAGCAGATCATAAGCCGGATTCTGTATCCAGAATATGGATCCCTATCATTTATCTAGCCCTGATATTACTATCAGGATCGAACCGCCTACCCTCCAGCATCGGGCGTGCAACCCTTAAAAGCTGGTATACATGGCGTTGCACCGCATAGAGTTTACCTGGTTTCACTACAGCCTTACCTGTACATACTTTCTGCTGCACTTGTCCTCATCTCTCGATGGACGGGTGTTACCCGCTATACTGCACTATGGTGTCCGGACTTTCCTCTCTCTCATTAATGAGACAGCGATAAGGTGATCTGCTTTAACGCAAAAGTATAACAATTCTAAGTTCTGAATTCTCAATACTGAATTAATTTTTGTTTATTAATTTTTATCGTAAAAACTACAATAAACAAATCATCATAGAACTATCACTCAACTTATTTATGTTTAATAGAATATCTGAAGAAATTAATATTTACTAAAAATAAAATAATTTTGAAACTGTTAATAACTCAGCATAAAAACCAAAGGATACGATTCTTATTTTGACTGCAATTTTTAACTTTGTATTTCTATGGAGCATTTTATAGTATCTGCGCGTAAATACAGACCCCAAACATTTAAAGATGTTGTGGGTCAACAAGCTATTACCAATACATTACTTAATGCAATTGATAATAATCATCTTGCACAAGCTCTATTATTTACAGGACCTCGTGGTGTAGGAAAAACCTCTTGTGCACGAATATTAGCTAAAACCATCAATCAGCAAGGAGAACACGATCCTGATGAAGATTTTGCCTTCAATATTTTCGAATTAGATGCTGCTTCCAATAATTCAGTAGATGATATACGCAGTCTTATTGATCAGGTTAGAATTCCTCCCCAGGTAGGAACTTATAAAGTATATATTATTGATGAGGTTCATATGCTTTCGCAAGCTGCTTTTAATGCATTTCTGAAAACATTAGAAGAACCACCAAAACATGCTATTTTTATTCTGGCAACAACAGAAAAGCATAAAATTATACCAACTATCTTATCACGTTGTCAGATTTTTGATTTTAAAAGAATAACAGTAACAGATGCAAAAAATCACTTGATGCAAGTTGCAGAAAGTGAAGGTATCATTGCCGACGAAGATGCATTGCAAATCATCGCTCAGAAAGCTGATGGTGCAATGCGTGATGCACTTTCTATTTTTGATAGAGTAGTTAGTTTTAGCGGAAAAAATCTTACTCGACAAGCGGTTACAGAAAATCTGAATGTACTGGATTATGAAACTTATTTTAAAACTACTGATCTTATTCTTACTAATAATATTCCACAATTATTAATCGAATTTAATGAAATTCTAGCTCAAGGGTTTGATGGACATCATTTTATAGCCGGTCTTGCATCTCATTTTAGAGATTTACTGGTTTGTAAAAATCCGGCAACTATTAATTTGCTAGAAGTTGGAGAAGCAACGAAAACTAAATATCACGAACAATCGCAGCAATCTTCTTATCCCTTTTTAATGAGAGGTATAGAATTAGCTAATGACTGTGATTTAAAATATAAAACTAGTAGAAACCAGCGTCTACTGGTCGAACTGTGCTTGATGCAACTCGCCTCTATCCTTACTCAGGATGGAGAAAAAAAAAATGACCAACCTTACATAATTCCACCAGAGTATTTTAGACAAAAAGGAATTCAACCTATTCATATTACATCAGAGGTCAAAAAAAAGGCAGATGATAAATTAGTAAGCCAATCAGTTGTTACTGAAAAAGAACAAATTTCAGAAAAAGCTGTAGATGCCTCTACTAACAAAGTAAAAATACCAGAACAAACCACCACAACAAATGAAGTTCTACCTACAAATATAGAAGATACTCCAGTTGTTATCGCTAATAAAACTATATCACATCTTCGTGAAAAAAGAACATCAGGACTATCATTAAATAGTATCCGAAGAAAAAAAGAACATCAAGAAAATAAAGTAGAAAAAGTTATAGATCCTACTAACCTACCTACAGATGCCTTTGATGAATCACAAATGCAAACCGCCTGGAAGGAATACGGAAAAATGCAGGACAAAAAAGGAGAACGTATCATAGGATCCATGTTTGCTATGAACACTCCTATACTAAAGGAATTTGAAATTCATTTAGAACTACCCAATGAATCTATGAAAGTAGATTTACAAAATGCAGAATCAGGTCTCTTACAATTTCTATATAGAAAGTTAAATAATTATAGTATTCAATTGAAAGTTACTGTGAATGAAGAAGCTTCTAAAAAATATGCTTTTACCCCACAGGATAAATATGACAAACTAAAAGAGAAAAATCCATTAATTGATAAACTAAGATCTTCTT
Source organism: Aquimarina addita (assembly GCF_039539305.1). Taxonomy (NCBI): domain Bacteria; kingdom Pseudomonadati; phylum Bacteroidota; class Flavobacteriia; order Flavobacteriales; family Flavobacteriaceae; genus Aquimarina; species Aquimarina addita. The sequence goes on from NZ_BAABCW010000006.1 coordinate 25,936, forward strand.
TTGACTTGGATATCTAAAAAATTTTATCAAAAATTTTTTAGTCATAGCCTGTCTTAATAAAATATTCTTTCTGGTGTTTTTATCTTTATTCATTATACCGTTCTCTTATACTCGTTAACTTTGGGATATTATTCCTGAAAGCATTAATTTTGCGTACTAATAAAAAAATGCTAATGCTAGGTCTAAAACTCCCTACAGATCCAAGATGGGTTAATATTGTAGAAAAGAATATTAAAGAGATATTAATTGACCACGCTTATTGTGAACAAAAAGCAACTTCTACAGCCATTTCATTGATTGTAAGTTTCCCGGAATATACAGAGTTGGTACAGGAAATGACAGCATTAGTAAAAGAAGAAATCAGCCATTTTAAAATGGTTCATGACAAAATTATTGAACGAGGTTGGACTTTAGGCAGAGACCGTAAAGATCATTATGTGATACAGTTACTTAGTTTCTTTCCCAAAGGAGGTAGTAGAACTACTCAACTGGTACATCGTTTATTATATGCAGCATTAATTGAGGCTAGAAGTTGTGAACGATTCAGGTTATTATCAAACGAATTAGAAGATAAAGAATTAGCTGAATTTTATAAAAACTTAATGGTCAGTGAAGCTAATCATTATACCATGTTTCTCAATTTTGCCAGACAGTACGGTAACAGAATAGAAGTGGATCAAAAATGGCAAGAACTTCTAACATTTGAGGCTCAAATAATGAAAGAATTAAGCAAAAGTGAATCTATACACGGATAAAAACTGAAAACGCTTATACTTTCTTATACTTTTATGTAATTGCTACTTAAAAACAATGTGCCACCATTAATTTTTGACACTTTTACTCAGTAAGACAAACTTTTGGAATTTACTTAATTATCAAAACATAAATTGCTCTTCTAAATAAACTACCTCGATCCAAAAGCATAAGGTATTAAAAATAAGACCACTTCACTACAAGCAGTCATAAAAAAAGATTCCTTTATTATGATCCTATGTGCTACATTCAGAACCTAGGAGAATGCTATTGATAAAAAACAAAAAACTCACATAAAGTGAGTTTTTGTTTTACTTTTTTATTGCCGCTTTTATAACCTATACCCTACAGATAATTGAATAACGGTATTGTTACCATCAAGACTAATTCCTAAATCTTCATCATCAAAAACATTAGCCAGTCCATATGAATATCTTGCTGTTGCAAAAAAGTTATCTGTTATATTTACCCCTATTCCACCTACCACAGCATAATCAAACGTATTAAAATCTACATTATCATTCTGGTTATCCTCCCATTCCCAAATTTTAATTCCTGCCTGTGGTCCAAGTTGAATATTAAATATATGATTGAAATTATATTTAAATAATATAGGAACCTGAATATAATCAGCTCGTAAATCTTCTTCTTTATTTCCTTGTCCGGAATACTGAATTTCAGGTTGGATACTAAGCTTTTCATTAAAAGCATATTCTGCAAAAAAACCAACTACTACTCCTATTCTACCTGTATCAAAATCATCTGCAATATCATCTGAGCTTATAGAGCTTATGTTTGCGCCTATTCTTACACCATATCTGGAAGCCTGAGCAACTCCATAATTAGAACCTAATAATAATACAGTGGCAATAAGTAATGCTTTTTTCATAATATTTAAAAATTTATTAGCCGACAATTTAACATAAAAAAATGAGGATTAAAAGTTAATCTAGTAGTTACCTGATGTTTTTACACGTGTATAAATGTCTACAATCATTTTATATTTAATTTTTCATTGTATAATGATTTAATAATCCCGTCAGATAATCCTATTTTTGGAACATAAATTTGCCTGGCAGCACTCCATTTCATAGCTGATAAATAAATTCGTGTTGCAGGTAAGATAACATCAGCTCTATCCTGATTTAGATTTAATTCCCAAATTCGTTCTTCATAGGTCAATGAACTTAATAGTTTATAATATGAACTAAGGTATAGATATGATAAAGGCTTCCCTATTCTTTTCCCACTATTTTTGAATATATTATTAATATTTCCACCGGATCCAATTAAAGATATTCGGGTATAACCCTTTGTGTGTTGTCTAATCCATACCTCTACTTCTTTCCAAACATCATTAGTAACTAAATCATTTAGTAGTCTTACAGTTCCTAGCTTGAAAGATTTTGAGATAATCGTATTACCATTATGATATAATGTAAACTCTGTACTCCCACCTCCTACATCAACATATAGGTAAGTCGCATCAGAATTGATTAATTCCTTGAGGTCAGTCATCGCAATAATTGCAGCTTCATCTGTACCATCAATAATATCTATCTGTAACCCTGTTTTTTCTTTTATTAAGGAGACTAGTTCAGTTCCATTTTCAGCTTCTCGCATTGCAGAGGTAGCACAGGCTTTGTAGCGCACTACTTTATGGGTTTTCATAAGAAGTTGGTATGATTGCATGGCATCTAGCATCCTTACAATATTATCCTCTGAAACTTTTTTAGTAAGGAATACATCTGCTCCTAATCGAATAGGCACACGTACTAAACTTGTTTTTTTAAATCTGGTCTCTTTGCCTTCCTCTTCGTGAACGCTACTAATTAATAATCTTACCGCATTGGAGCCAATATCAATGGCTGCATATTTTTCTATTGTCAACAAAATATCTAATTTCCTGATTTTCTTAAATAATAATCATAAGTAGCTATTTGCGACCTGACTTTTACCTTTTCGTTTCTAATATAACAATTATCCTGATCTTTGGAAAGATTTCTTGCTTTGATGTTATCACTCCAGCATATCTCAAAAGTATCAATTAACTCCTCTTTGATATCAATATCATATATAGGACAGGAAATCTCTACTCGTCTATCCAAATTTCTTGTCATCCAATCAGCAGAAGATATATATACCTTATGATCCCCTCCATTCTGAAAAATATACAATCTTGAATGTTCTAAGAATTTATCTATAATACTAATAACCCGAATATTTTCACTTATTCCCGGAACACCCGGAACAAGACAACATATCCCCCTCACAATTAAATCAATTTTTACTCCTGCCTTACTGGCCTCATATAACTTATCAATCATAGGATAATCACTAAGACTGTTTAGCTTTAACTTAATACCAGCAGGAATTCCGGATTCACTATTCTTAATTTCTTTATTTATTAATTTAATAAGCGCATTTCTCGTGTAATGTGGAGAAACTAATAGGTGCTTGTAGGTACTAACTTTATAATTAATTTCAAAAAACTTAAAAACTTTATTCGTTTCTTTAAGGATAGCTTCATTAGTCGTAAATAATGTATAATCAGTATATAACTTGGCAGTAGATTCATTAAAGTTACCAGTACTTATAAATCCATATCTTCTTAATTTACCTCTTTCTTCTCTTTCTATAATACAAGTTTTGCAATGAACTTTCAATCCAGAAACTCCAAAAATGAGATGAACTCCTTCACGTTGCATTTGTTCTGCATATCTAATATTTGCAGCTTCATCAAAACGTGCCTGAAGCTCTATCTGTACTGTTACACTTTTCCCATTCTTTGCAGCATTAATCAATGAACTTGCGATGTGAGAAATGCTAGCTAGCCTATAAATAGTAATTTTAATTGTCTTAACCTTAGGATCAATTGCAGATTCCCTTAGAAATTTTACTGTATATGAAAACGTATGATATGGAGTATATTGTAAAAAGTCTTTTTTAGAAATTTTATCCAACAAACTTCCTTGTAAACTTAATCCTGCAATCGTAAGTGGTAATAAAGGCTGGTAGACTAAACCTTGCCTTCCAAGATCAGGGAAATTCATGTAATCTCTACGATTATGATATTTACCACCAGGAATAATACTATCCGTATTATCAATACCCATCTTATTCATCAAAAAGGCAAGTGTATCTTTATCAATCGTTTTATCATACACGAATCTAACAGGTTCTCCATCACGTCTCGACTTCACACTACTTGATATTTTCTGAATAAAACTTTTACTAAAATCATTATCCAAATCCAACTGGGCATCCCGAGTAATCTTTATCATATGTGCAGATGCACTATCATAATCGAATATACTGAAATTGATCTGCATACAATATCGTATCAAATCATCCAATAACATAATATATTGTTTACCGTCTTTTTCAGGAAGGACCACAAAACGATCTGTATTTTTAGGGATTTCTATAAGCGCATAAATCTTCTCCTTGGTTTTTTGGTTGAGCATTTTTGAGATCGCTCCTTCTTTAGGAACCTTATCTTTTAACACTAATTTTACCGCTAAATATGCTACACTATCTTTAAGGTGTGGAAATTTATCGATATCATTCAGAATATATGTAACCAATGCCGGACTTACTTTATTTATAAAATACTTCCGGATAAAACTATCTTGCTCAATAGTAACTTCTTTTTCATCAATGATAAAAATAGAATGCTGCTTTAATTGCTCACCAATACTGTTTATTATTTTTAAACTTTCTGATTGTTGCTTAATCACTATTTTAGTAATTTGCTCTAATAGTTGACTGGCTGTCTTACCTTTTAAAACATTTTTACCACCCCTACCTGCTAAATCAATTCTTTTGATAGTAGCATATCTTACCTTAAAAAATTCATCTAAATTATTTGAAAAAATTCCTATGAATCGTAATCGTTCAATAAGCGGCACACTATCATCAGACGCCTCTTGCAAAACACGTGCATTAAATTGTAACCAACTTAATTCTCTGTTTATATAAGGGTTTGTTACTTTTTCAGTCATTTATCTCAGTTCTTTAGGGAATAATGTGAATAAGTTTTTTCCTACAGATATATTTTGCCATTCTTCAACATCAAAATGGATAGCAACAACACCAGCGGTAGGTAAATTATAAATTATTTCACTTCCAAACATGTTTACAATAGAGGTTAAAGCATGGTTATGTCCAAAAATCATAAGGCTACTAACCTGATTACTACAACTTTTTATAACTTCAATAACCTGATGCCCATCAAAGTCATAAAGTTTTGGTTCTAAACTAAATACACTTCTATCAATAGTAAGATGACTCAGCACAATATCTGCTGTCATTTGTGTCCTTTTTGCATCACTACAAAGCACCTGATCTACCGGGTTTATTAAAGAAATTAGCTTTTTACCTATTAAACCTGCATCATTTACTCCTCGCTCATTCAATGGACGATTACGATCCTCTACATCATACTCCCAAGATGATTTAGCGTGTCTTATTATATACAAAGTCTTCATTGTTTCAAATCGAATTTTAAACCTATAAATTTTATACATACAAGTTTAAGAATTAGCTTTTACAATTCGCAACATAATCTCATAAAATAGTTATTCTATTAAACAACTACTCTTAAAACTGCATATATCATATATATACAAAAAAATCTAAAAACAGGCATTCACATATGCCTTGAGTGGCATAAAACAATGAGAATGAAGCCAATATCAGTCTTCTTTTAATCGATAAAATCTAATCTTATATCGAAAAGTTTAGTTTTTGTCAGTTTTATTAAATGTTAAAATATAAATTTACATGTGGTTTCCCCTTAGATTTAAATAGTATTTCGCCCAAAGTAAACTGTGGATCACGCAGTTAAAATGGATTGTTAAATGAAAAATTTTACAGTTTTAAGGATCTTGGAAAAACTTTACAATACAATGAAAACATTAAAAATAAAGAACATATTATTACTTTTTATATGTTGTTCTATGGCTATTAGTTCCTATAGCCAAGTCGAAGTTCCTCTTGAAAAAAGAACAGAATTTACTATAAAAGGAGATTTGAAATTTGTTTCTAATACTATCTTGGGAAAGATTAGCAATGATGATGGTACTCATATATTTGATCCTAACAAAAGCTATAATGAAGGAGGGTTGAATAATCAGTTTCAGATGGGTTTTATCGATATAGATAATGATCCTACTACCTTTAATTCCAGCAGTGCAGATCTAAATGTAACTTCTAACTGTGCTAATATAAAACATGTTGGTTTATACTGGACTGCAGCTTATGCCGACACAAACAGGGAACACGATATAACATCTGTAAAAATAAAATATCCTGGATCTGATACCTACAAAACTATACGTGATGGAAAAATAATCCATGATTATTATAATGATCCAAAATCTCTTTTTAAGCAATATTCTTGTTATAAAGATATTACTAAAGAGGTATTAAGTTTAGAAAATCCTTTAGGAACCTATACGCTGGCTAATATCCCTGCAACCACTTCTGCAGTAAATAATGATGAAACTTTAGGGAATGGGCTTGCGGGTGGATGGACTATGATTGTTATTTATGAAGATACTTCTATGCCTCGTAAGCGTTTTTACGTATATGATGGATTTGTTAATATAGATTCTAAAGCTAAACCTGTAGAATTTTCTTTTGATAATTTCCAAACTATTCCAGAAGGAGCAGTATATGGTAAAATTGGAATTATTTCTTATGAGGGTGATAAAGGAATACGAGGAGATCGTTTTAGAGTACTTTCTAATGAGACTAATAAATATAAAGGGTTGTCGGATAATAATAATCCGTTGAATAACTTTTTTAATGCTAATATTACAGAAGACGGAAAAAATATAACCACACGTGTTCCTGCAAGTCAAAATACGCTGGGTTATGATGCGGATTTATTTAGTATAAAAAACCCAAGAAATAGCATCATCGGTAATAATCAGACAGAAGCTAAATTTAGTTTATTGACTGATAATGATGGGTATTCTGTTAATGCTGTTGCATTTAGCATTGAAATATATGAGCCTGCTATACATATCATTAAAAGATCTAAATATGTAGATAACAGTTTTGTCTTTCCTGGTGATATAGTAACTCCAGATCAAGAAATTGTATATAGCCTCACAGTGTACAATGATGGTAATGATGATGCAAAAAACACAGTTATAAAAGATATATTACCAGAAAATGTGCTGTTTTCTAAAGAATCTTTAATTCTTCCTTCAAAAAGAGTAAAAGTGAATTACGATAAAAGTACCAGAGGATTAAGCTTTATAATCCCAAACAAAATGGTAAAATTGGATAGTGATCCTTTTGAAATCAAGTATACTGTAAAAGTTAACACTAATTGCGATTCATTAAATGAAACTGGTGAAGTTAGTATCATGGACCAGCCAGTAACTGCAGAATTTAACGGCTCGCTTAATGAAACGGTCAAATATTCTAAAGGATATAACCACTTAAATGCTTGTAATCTTCCTGATTATTATCAATTAAAACTGGCGGTGGACATTAGTGGTCTAAATTGTCCAAATGCAAATACAGATTTTGTTTATGCTACTAATGATTTAGAAAAAAGTGTCTTAGAGAAAAGTACCTTGGATAATTCAAAAAATAATCAAAACTCTGGTATTAACGAAGAAGATATTGTGACCACAGAAAATGAAGCAGCTTCTAGCCTTGTATCTAAAATTAAAAAAAATACCACTTTAAACGATCTCATCAATCTTAATGAGATATACTTCGAATTTGATAAATGGGATATTACAGAGCGTGCAATTGAAGAATTAGATAAAGTTGTTGTTTTAATGACTAAAGACTTCCCTGATATGCTTATCAAAATTGAAACACATTCTGATAGTCGGGGGAATACTGATTACAACCTCACACTATCACAAAAGAGAGCAGAATCAATATACCAATATCTGATTAGTAAGAAAATATCTTCAAACAGAATACTTTCATACGTAGGTTTTGGTGAAGCCAAACCAGTAAATGAGTGTATCGACGGAGAAAATTGTTCTGAAGAGGAATATAAAAGAAACAGAAGATCTAGTTTTGTAATTATGTAGCTTTAATACACACAATAGATTATGGTGCAAGCCTATCTATTTTCCATTTATTTTCCTCTAATAACTGATATCTAATCCTATCGTGCAATCGATTAGGTCTACCTTGCCAAAATTCAAATTCTAAAGGTTTTACAACATAACCACCCCAAAACGGAGGTTTAGGGATGGATTGATCTTTATATTTTTCTTCTAGTGCACTTAGATTATCTTCCAGTATACTTCTAGAACTAACCACATTACTTTGATTAGAAGCCCAGGCTCCCAGCTGGCTCCCTTTAGGACGAGATTGAAAATAAGCAATACTGTCTTCTTCTTTTATTCGATCTACTTCTCCTTTAATAATAACTTGTCGTTCTAAATTAGGCCAGAAAAAGGAGATGCAAACCTTATTATTTATTGAAATAGCTTTTCCTTTCTCTGAATCATAATTCGTATAAAAAACAAAACCTTGCTTATCATAATGTTTTAATAAGACAATACGTGTCTTAGGAAAACCGTCCAGACCATGAGTAGCTACTGTCATCGCATTCGCCTCTTCTATTCCACCATCTTCTTCTACTTCTTTAAACCAATCCGAAAATAATTCAATAGGTTGTACTGAAATTTTATTTTCATCCAGAATCATTTTATCGTATGATTTTCTATATGTTTTGAGATCTCTATTCATCCTATGATTTTTATAATACAAAACTACAGCATTTTGATATCAAAATTCAAAAACTTTACCATCATCTCCGATTTCTACTTGATCAAAAACCGTTTGTGCTTCTTTTCTAAACAATTCTATATCGCCATATCTAGTAGAATAATGGCCCAAAACCAATGTTCCTACACAAGCCTTCTTAGCAATCGTTGCTGCTTCAATAGCTGTACTATGTCCGGTTCTTTGACACAATGCTTTATGACTTTCCAGAAACGTTGATTCATGATATAATGCTGTTACTCCTTCTATCAATGATATTTTATCTTCATTATACTTAGTATCACTACAAAAAGCATAACTTTTTACGGGGTCAGGGTTTTGAGTAAGTAACTCATTAGCGATGACAGTACCGTCATCTTGCATCACATCTTTTCCTTTCTTAATAGACCGATAATATGACACATCTATATCATAGTTTAACACTTTGCTCATCACCAATTTTCTTTCTCCTGGTTTCTCCTGAAATAAGAATCCATTACAATAAATTCTGTGCTGCAAGGGAATTGTTTTGACCACCACTTTTTCATCCTCAAAAACTAATTCTGATTGATTATTAGTAAGTTCATGAAAATGTAATGCATAATCTGTCCAGGAATTAGAAAGCTTAAGTTGTAGTGTAATTGCTTCTTTAATTCCCTTAGGACCATATATGTGAAGTGGATTCTCTCTATTCAACATCCTGAATGTAGACACCAAACCAACTAAACCATAAAAATGATCTCCATGAAGATGAGATATAAAAATATGATTAATTCTGGAAAATTTAATTTTATTTCGTCTCAGTTCCACTTGTGTTCCTTCTCCACAATCTATTAAAAAAATATGATTGTTGATTTCTAACACTTGCGAAGTAGGATTAGTAAAAGTACGCGGAGTTGCAGAATAGCAACCTAAAATAGTTAGTTTCAAAATAACCTTAAATTCATTTAAAATTTAACAAAACAGTGGTGGTAAATATTGTTCAAAATAACTGGTACTATTTTAAATAATCAAATGCACATCACCAGATCAATTGGCAAAAGAATCAAAATTTGTAAGCATAGAAATATAACCTTCTACAGTTGATTTTCTATATCCAGTAGCTCCGAGAACAGTTCCTTGTTTATTCAATACTAATAACACAGGGAAAACCATTTTTTTATTATAGCGTTCTGCTAATTTCATGTTTCTATTTTCTTGTTCCTCACTCAGTTTATTCTTAGAACGCTTTGGAAAATCGGCCTTTACCCAAATGAATTTTTGATCTGCAAATTCTTTAAATTCAGGATCCGAAAAAATTCTTTTTTCTAATTTAATACAAGGAGGACACCAATCAGATCCAGTAAATAAAAGGACTATATTTTGATTTTTCTCTTTTGCTAATGCAATCGCATCTTCAAAATTATATTGCCAATCCTGTGCATGAACGGACGTATAAAAAATGAAGGATAGTAAGAAAATCAGTAGTTTTAATGTATTCATAAATTATCAGACGAAATAAAACATATGCACTTACGTTTTTAACGCTAAAATAATAAACTGAACCACTTCATAAACGAATAATCCCTTAATATCGTAAACTTTTTATAACCTAAATACCCAAATCTCTTTCAATCTCTTCCATTTCTATCAAATCATGCGCTTCCTGAAGCGTAGGAACAATGGTAATTCCATCCGGAGCATTGTCATAAGCAATCTTATCAGTAACAATTACAAAGGATCTATTAGATGATTTATACTTTTTAGAAACCCGGATAAATTCATTTATACCATCAAATGAAATGTTTTTTATTGAAAATAAATTGATGATAATATTGTCATTTTTTATGGACTCATATGCATCTTCTACTCCTTTTACAAACTCTACTAGTGTAGCTTTTTCCTGAGTGATAATTGTGGTTGAATCTTTTTTATCGAATATCATATATCTATTGTTTTATTTTTGAAGCTAAAAGGTAGATAACCGCCATCCTAACTGCGACACCGTTTTGAACTTGATCTAATATAATTGCCTGATCAGAATCTGCAACATCGCTTGTGATCTCTACGCCACGATTAATAGGACCCGGATGCATAATTACAATTTCTTTATTCAGGCTTTCCAATATTTCTTTATTTACTCCAAATTGCTGCGTATACTCTCTAGTAGAAGGGAAATAACTTATTTCCATACGTTCATTTTGTACACGTAACATATTTGCAACATCACACCAATTTAATGCTTTTTTTAAATCTGTTTCTACCTGAACACCTAATTTCTCAATATATTTAGGTATTAACGTTTTGGGCCCACAAACTTTCACTTCGGCTCCTTGCAATTTGAGAGCAAATATATTGGAAAGTGCAACTCTGGAATGCAAAATATCTCCAACAATAACTATTTTTTTACCTTGAACCTCTCCTAATCTTTCTCTAATCGAATAAGAATCCAGTAATGCTTGCGTAGGATGTTCATGGGCACCATCCCCTGCATTTATAATACTTGCATCTACATGTTTAGAAAGAAAAACACCTGCCCCTGGATTAGGATGTCTCATCACAACCATGTCTACTTTCATTGACAGAATATTATTCACAGTATCAATGAGGGTTTCTCCTTTTTTAACAGAAGAAGATGCAGCAGAAAAATTAATTACATCTGCAGAAAGTCTCTTCTCAGCAAGTTCAAAAGATAAACGTGTTCGTGTACTATTTTCAAAAAACAGATTAGCAATAGTAATATCTCTAAGCGAAGGAACTTTTTTAATCGGACGGTTAATCACTTCTTTAAAATGATCTGCGGTTTGAAAGATTAGATTAATATCTTCTTTGGTTAAATATTTGATCCCTAATAAGTGATTGACACTTAATTCGCTCATTTTGTTTCTTAATTTATGTTTTTTCTATACTAATCCTAGAGATAAGTATTTTCTTGTATTCTATTATCGGTTCTAATACTATTATTAATTGAATAGATTCTTTAATTATTCACAAGAAGCACCACATCCTCTCCTTCATTCTCTACCCAACATACTTTTACTTTTTCCATATTGATAGCATCCACTTGCCGACCTCTATAATTAGGTTGTATGGGCAGGTGTCTGCTAAAACGTCTGTCAATTAGAGTCAATAATTCTATTTCTTTAGGCCTTCCAAACGATTGTATAGCTGTCAATGCAGATCTGATACTTCTACCAGTGTATAATACATCATCGATGAATACAACACGTTTATCTTCTACAGTAAAATCAATATGTGTTTTATTAGCTTCTAAAATTTTTTCTCCTCTTCTAAAATCATCACGATAAAAGGTAATATCCAGATGTCCCAATTTAACATCTTTCAACCCATAATCCTCTGATAAAATATTCTTAATTCTATTGGCTAAGAAACCACCTTTAGGTTGCACTCCAATAAGAACCGTTTCATTAAAATGCGTGTGATTCTCTATTAATTGACAAGCCAAACGATGCAGAATAATATGTACTTCTTTTGCGCTAAGTAATATTTTTTGACTCATAATATCTAAATGAATACCTTAATTACAAAAGTAATTAAAATTTAGAAGTAACCAATGAGAAGGATGCTATTAAACAAATCAATAAAAACTTAAAAGAACATCAATAATCTTTTATACTAATTCATCAATGATTAATTGGTAATTATTCTTTCATTTCTACCCATTCACCGCCATAAGGAATCATATAAGGTGGACTAGCAGGAGAAGGATAAAAGTCTGCATAGGGATCTTTATAATCATATATCTTCCCGGATTTTTTATCTAATTTATAAGTAATAGGATAGGAATGTCCTATCTGGATTGCATAAAAACTTTCGCGTTCTCTAATAATTGTATTGATAGAATTTTTGTTAATATGATACATATCGTCATTGGTATTATTAAGAGCGAGAACTTTATCAATAGCTATTTCCTTTTCTTTAGTAGCACGATATATATATCTATTCAAACTAAAACCAGTAGAATATTCATCAGGAATTGAAGAAGCTTCTAATCCTGTAACCTTATCCAAATAAACAAACACCCCTATTTTTAAATAAAACTCAGAATCAGATAGATAACTCAGATATATGATAGGGGATCTCTCCATAAATATCACTTTAACCCGCATCTCATTATAATACACAGAAACATGTAAGTTTTCATCCTTTATTAATGACTTGGGGTCGTCACTAACTGCTTTTGACGCTGTTGCAATGATAGCATCTCTTCCTAATGCAATCGTTTGATCTACTTGTTCTTTGAATTTTTTTAAATCTTCCTCAGAATGCATCTTTCCCAATTGACCTGTCATAATATTTGTTAATAAATTAAATATGAATACACTATATACTAATTTCATAAATACAACTGTTTCTATTACACAAATATCAGAAAAAACACCTTCCCACAAATCACTGTTTTCAGTGATAAAATACATACTTCAAACTAAGTGCGTGTGTTATCCCAAGGATTATCCTAAGTCTGTTTAAGTCCAAGACCTAATTTACATCCTTCTACAGCTAACTTAAGAATAACCACTTTTAATTTATCACCAACATTAGTAAAATCAGATGGGTGCTTATTTTTCTTAGTCTAAGAAAGATCAGAGATATAAATTAATCCATCTCTTCCTTCTTCTAATTCTACAAATACTCCAAAATTAGTAATGTTACGATCGATACTAGTATGTTTAGAACCTACACAGGGTATTTTGATGTAATATCAATCCAAGGATCGGAGTTTAATCGTTTAACACCAAGAGACATTTTTCTTTTTTCTCTATCTAATGTTATATTAACAACTTTTATGATATCACCAACTGATATCTGAGAATCTTCTTGAAAAAAGCGTAGGGCTATATCTTTTAGATTTGAAGATATAGCCCTTACTACATTTAAGACATTTAAATCATTATGTATTGCTGCAAAAAATCGCAATGCAGGCTTTTTTTATGCAACCTGTCCCGCTCCAGATGAAGGAAATACTCATTTTATAAATCACATAAAAATCAATTCCTCTTTATATTAACGAATATGCTCCTGGTTTCTTTTTTTCTTCGGTTGCTCAACCGAAAAGTTCAGAAATATCTAGTAAATGTTCCCTTAATTGAACCATAATATAAGAGGTTTATACCGCATTTGGAATCGTTGCTCAATTAAACTCTCCTGTCCCAGTTGCTGAAAAAGTAGAACCATAAAGGTCTACTCATGGTACTACCCTATTTTCAAAACCATAGGTTCAACCGAGCATACTAGTAAGTTCTTAAGGGTTTTATGGTTAAGCTATTTTATAAACTAACTTTTAATCTAAAAAAACACTCCGTTTTCCGTGTAATTTAAATCTAGACCAATACATGATTTATACGAGAAACATTTATTCACGTTTCATTGCAAATGATGCAAATAGGATCAAAGCCACCCCAACATATCGTCTAGAGTGGCTTTATTTTGATTTTTATAATCCCGAATAAACTGTTCTCATCATAATTAATAACTGACCACTATTTTGTTTACAAATTTCTTGTCATCCATATAAAATTGAACAATATAAACTTCGCTCTTCGATAAAGTAGCACTCTCATTCCACTCTAGTGTTAATTCTGTACCATTTCCGTTTTTTTCCGCTATCAAAGCTCCTGTAATAGAATATAGTTTAATAGCTATTTTATCATAAAACTTTTCTGTTCTATCTGATACTGTAATTCCTTGATTAGTTATAGAAGTTACTATCATATTCTCTAATTCAACTACTCCTGGAGTATCAACACTTAGCGTATTAGGCGTAGAACCAAGCCCATCACAAGGATAGCTTGGATTATTAGGATCTGAACAAGGACGTAATTCATCCCAATGATTTTGTACCACTCTTATTAATCTCGTAAAACTAAGTTGGTGACCATGTAGTAAAGGCATTCTACCATCAGTCATAGGATCACCATTATGAGCTATGTAATTACTAAAATCTTCTGGACTAGGCCCCCAAGTTTCCATATAACCAGAGCATCCTGTCACCCCTGTAGAATACAGCCTAAATGGATTACAATCTTCATAATCATTGGAATCTACGGGAGCAACGGGGTCTGGAGCCGTCCATAAACCTCCATCGAAATTATCAACTCCATATCCTCTATAAATTCTATCTGACCATTCTATAATTTCTGGATCACCTGCTGCATAAGCATACCAAGGCATCAAATTCTGCAAAAATGCATATCCAATAAAAACACCTCCTACTGTAGTTACATATTGTCTATCCCTTGTTTGATCAGGATCAGGGTGAATACCTCCTGCAGGACCATCAATATAGCCATAAGGATCAGCTGAAGATCCTTGCGTATCTAGTCTTGGATATAATGCTGAAAAATACCAATGAATATTATCCAAACCGTTTTGATCTCCCCACAGAGCTACACCATTTACTCCTCTATAAATTTGTGAATCTTCTTGAAAAGTAGTATTCTCCAAAGCATTAGGATCAGATGCAATTGCTCGCACTTCGTTTAAAATATCCAAATCGTCATACATTGCGGCAAAAAATGTTAATGCAGGCTTTTTACCTGCAAATTGCCCAGCACCTGAAGAAAAAGATATTCCCATTTTATAAATCGCATAGATATCAATACCTCTTTGCATGAGAGAATAAGTACCTGGCTCCTTTTCTTCATTTGTTTCTAAACCAAATAATTGAGAAATACTCTCCAAATAATATTGGCTCTGTGTGGCACCATAGTCGGGCTGTGCTGCATGAGGCACTGTACCTCTAAAAAATTCTCCAAATCCGGAAACCTTACCGTATAAATCTACCTGCGGTACTAACCAATCTTCGAAGCCTCTGGGCCCACCAATTGTTCCATGAGAACCATCTGATATTTGTGGTAATCTAGGCAATCGGTCCATGCGAACTTTATCAATAGTATACAATGGTTTCCAAGTCCCAGCTACAGGTGGTCTAAAACTTGTGCTTCCATTATTGAGAGGTACTTCTGCTAGAATTGTTAGAACCACTGCAGTATCCACACATCCAATTTCAATATATCTAGTACCACATCCAGTATTCTTAGCCTTGATCTTATAAATAGATTCACCAGCAGAAGCATTATAAGGCAGATTATTCATGATATTTAAGTCAGCACTATAAAAATCATACGGATTCAGTAAGCCCTGTTTTTGATCTTCATTTGCTAATAAATTTCCTTGAGTATCTCTTAATAGATCAGGATTAACGACAGCTCCATTAAACTCACCACTTGGAGTCATTTCAGTAAACTGTACAGTTCCATTAGGACTGTTAGGAACAATCCAATAATCTCCTGTTACAAACTGTCCATATTGACAATCTCCTCCATCACAGGTAAAAGAAAAAGTAAAGTCAACTCCATTCCGGCTGATAGTTAAGTTTGTTCCATTTTGGGCAAATGAAAGTGAAAAAATAAAAGAAAAAACAGTCTTACTAGTAAGGTCTTAAGAGATTTCATAGTTAAGTTTTTGATGTTATAAATTAATTCTCAAATAGTAGTATTACAAATAACAAAACTTTTAAAAAGAAAAAACACCCCGTTTTCCGTGAAATTTACACTAAACTAGAAACAATTGCTGGCCATTATCACTATTCATATACAATTGTATTTCGCTTTATTATACAAAAAAACCGTATGATAAAAATCATACGGTTTTATATCTGAAATAAAAAGAGTTTATTTTAATTTCCTCCTTTTTCCATTTTTGCTTTAAGCTCTGCTAAAACATCGATATCTCCAAGAGTTGTCTTTTCTCCAGAACTAGCTGCAGAAGCTTTCTTAGCTGCTTGCTTAACAATCTTAGCTTCTTCTTCTTTAAATAAAGCTGTATGAGAAGCTACCACTCTTTTGAATTCTTTGTTGAACTCAATAATTTGGAATTCTGCTTCATCACCTTTACCTAATTTCTTACCATCTTCTTTCTCAAGATGACGTGAAGGTACAAAAGCAACAATATCTTCATTGAAAACGATAGTAGCACCTTTGTCTACAATCTCTTCAATAGTATTAGTATGTTTAGTACCAACGGCAAATTCTGTCTCATACTTATCCCAAGGATTATCCTCAGTCTGTTTATGTCCAAGACTTAATTTACGTCCTTCTACATCTAACTCAAGAACAACTACTTCTAATTTATCACCAACATTAGTAAAATCAGATGGGTGCTTAATTTTCTTAGTCCAAGAAAGATCAGAGATATAAATTAATCCATCAATTCCTTCTTCTAATTCTACAAATACTCCAAAATTAGTAAAGTTACGAACGATACCAGTATGTTTAGAACCTACAGGATATTTTGATGTAATATCAGTCCAAGGATCCGGAGTTAATTGTTTAACACCAAGAGACATTTTTCTTTCTTCTCTATCTAATGTTAAAATAACAGCATCCACTACATCACCAACTTTTACAAAATCCTGAGCGGAACGTAAATGTGTTGACCAAGACATTTCTGAAACGTGAATCAATCCTTCTACACCTTCTTCTACTTCAATAAATGCACCGTAATCTGCAATAACAACTACTTTACCTTTTACCTGATCACCAACTTTAACTTCTTTTCCTAAAGCTTCCCAAGGATGTGGTTTTAATTGCTTAAGACCTAATTGAATACGTGTCTTAGCTTCATCAAAATCTAAGATTACAACATTCAATTTCTGATCAAGCTCTACCATTTCATTAGGATGGTTAATTCTAGACCAAGAAAGATCAGTAATATGAATTAGTCCATCAACTCCTCCAAGATCAACAAATACACCATAAGAAGTAACATTCTTCACGGTACCTTCTAATACTTGACCTTTTTCTAATTGACCAATAATTTCTTTTTTCTGCTCTTCGATATCTGCTTCAATAAGCGCTTTATGAGATACTACAACATTTTTGAATTCGTGATTAATCTTAACCACCTTAAATTCCATTGTTTTACCAACATATGCATCATAATCACGGATAGGCTTCACATCGATCTGAGAACCTGGCAAGAAAGCTTCTATACCAAAAACATCAACGATCATACCTCCTTTTGTTCTACACTTCACAAAACCATTTACGATTTCGCCTGTATCGTGTGCATTATTAACTCTATCCCAAGCCTTAATAACACGTGCTTTACGGTGAGAAAGAATCAATTGACCTGTCGCATCTTCGCGAATATCAATTAATACTTCTACCTTATCACCTACTTTAAGATCTGGATTGTAACGGAATTCATTTAATGAAATAACCCCTTCACTTTTTGCATTGATATCAATGATAGCATCACGATCAGTAAGATTAATTACTGTTCCTTCTACCACTTCATCATTTAAAGTGTCTACAAAATTCTCTGCCACTAATGTTTCAAATTCTTCCAGTTTTGCATCCTCTATAGGATCAATTCCTTCTTCATAGTTGTGCCAGTTAAAATCTGCTAAAAATTGTTCTGGATTTGCTTGTTGAGGAGATACTGCAGGAGCGGCCTTTGGCGCTTCTACTTCCTTAACATCTGTATTTTTTGTTTCTTCAGACATTGAAGATAAAATTTGTATTCTGTATTCATCAGAGAATCAACACGAAACGCGTACAGAAGCGTTAATTAAATTTAAATTTCAACCCTTTTTTATTCTCTTACTCGCTAAAAAGGAGTGCAAAATTACAATTTAATTTAATAGAAAACAAGAAGTTATCCAATACAACATCCTAAAGTTTTAATAATAATATTAAAATAGCTTAGTACTCCATAAAACCTTGTATTGGATATAAAATTAATTTAGAAAATTTATCATAAACAAACCATATCTCTTGATACACTATAGCTGTACTATGTTACTACAAATTACCATTTGGTACTCACATCATCAATACCTCACTCACCTCCTATTTAATTCAAGACGATTTAATGGTTGCAGAAGAAACTGTAAAAATTCCGAAATCGTCAATCAGCATTGTTTCTTTATATATATGATTAAAAGCCATCAATCGGTCTAATTCTTTTTGAGACCGTCTCCTCATTACCCAATTTTTCTTTTGATGACTATTTAACACATACGCAATCATTTTTAGTTGTGGATGCCAGGGTTGACCTGTATACACTACGTTAGCACCTTCTTCTGCAATAGATTTTATCCCCGTCAGTGCTTTACTTGCTAATTCGTTATCACCAAAAAGTTCTAAAATTCCGGAAACAACGATAATATTAGGTTCAAAATTTATTTTTGTATATGTTGCCATGTCAAAACAATCAAAATTTGTAAATCTTACATTTTGATATTTTTTCTCTTCAATAACTTTTTGTCCTATTTCAATATTATCTTTTACAAATTCATTAATAACAATTTCTGCTTCCGGATATGCATCCTTAATATCAAAAAGATAATTACCTGTACCTCCTGCAATATCTAAAATTTTAATGTTACGACCTTGCTTATGTAAATTTTCAATATTCTTTTCTAAAAGTTGTAATAAGTGTTGTTTTCGTATTCTAATTCCTCTCCAACCAATGGCTTCTAAATAATTTTTATCCATTAGTTTTCCAAAGCCTAATTTTCCTTTGGGTTGGTTATGGTATACATAGTCTAAAGAAGCCCCAGAATCAAAGCCATGTTTTAACCCTATCGCCATCCCATCACTAATCTTCCCTATTTTACCTAAAGACCATTTTTGAAATTTAAAATTAAAGTTATTTCCTTCATTATTATGTAAGCTATTATGCTCTTTTAGCGAAAATTCATCTGGAAGTATACCTGGTTCCTTTTGTGGTTGAGCAAAGCATTTATCTATAAAAGCATTAATTTTATCATACACCATTTCCTTTTCTTTCTCAAACAAAATCCCATGAAAGAAATCTGGTAAAACTACTAGTTCTTTTACATCAGTATCTAATTTCTCAAAAAATATTTTTTGGTCTTTATTAAAAACTACTTTGTCTTTTTCTGCTGATAAAATGAGTGTTGGTGTATCAATCGCTTCAGCATCTTCTACCAATCGTTTTCCTGCATCTGCAAGGTCTATCAGTAATTTTGCGTCAATCGATCTGGTAATTAGAGGGTCTGTGTCATACGCTTTTTGTTGTGCTACATCGTGCGTAAGCATTTTTGATTTTACATAACTCTTAATAATTAATCCTTTATTCAATTTAGTACCTAAAGTTATCATCTCATTTGCTAAAGGAACTATAAGGTTAATTCTAAAAGCTGGTGCAAGTAGAGCCATGCCGGCAATGTTTGGGGCAAAATCATGTGCCCAAGCAGCAGCAATCACTCCCCCAATACTATTTGCAACCACAAAAACGTCGTGCGTTGATACCTCATAATTAGACTGTAAATACTTGACAAAAGCATCCAAATCTCTCACATAATCCATAAAAACCGAAGAGGTTTCTGTTTTTGTATGTCCATGACCACGTAAATCAAACCCAAAGACATTAAATTGAGAAAACTGAGAAGAAGTAGCTATATCTTGTAACCTTTCAGAGTGTTCATGTCCTCGATGAATTATGATGATAGTTTTTTGTGATGGTTTAAAATTCCAAGTACGATAAAAAATTTCACTTCCATCAAAACTATTAAATTGCCCTGTACTCATATATCAAATGTTTTTAAAAAATTCTGTAAATAATTAGGTATTACAGCATGTTTATGTGCGCTTTCTACTTTTGTCACCGCCTCTTCTGTAGATAAAGATAGTATGTTTTTTACAACAAGAATTCCTATAAAGGTACTTCTGGTAAATCCCATGGTACAATGAATCAGTATTCTTCCTTCTGGAGGAAGTTGTTCATAATTCCCTGAAATTCCTAACACTATTTTTCTTACATTAACACTGTCAAATGCACCTATATCTAATATTGGAACACAAAAATATTTTGAATTCTCTTTAATACCAGTATGCTCTTCCAGCTCAGCAGAAAAATCATATACTACAGTATTTTGATTGAAATTAAAGTTTTGAATCTCTTCTTTATCAAGCTTTGAAGATATATAAATTTTAGGTAGAATCTCTATTGTTTCTTTGTTCTTCCTTAAAAACTTCCAGAAAAACCAATAGATCATTATATAAGGAAAATAAAATATTTTTTTAAACCATGCTATATTACCCGATCTATCCTTTAAAAAATGAACATGATTCTTTTGATAATAATACCCTACTAAAAATATGACTAAAGATGGCCAAAGTAATATAATACAGAGACCATTAATGAACTCAGTAAGTAATAATGATAATAATATTGTAATCCAACCACCAAGGAAATAATAATTAGCAATATGAAAGTTTCTTAATTGAAAATTATTTTGATGTATTGGGAAAATAATAAGAGTGAATTGAGCCAATATGGCAGCTGTTACCATATCAATTACATGATGCTGATATGTAGTAAGCGTTGAAAGTCCCAATAAAATTAACCAAAAAGCGATTAGGATTCGCCATTTTTTTTTGAAATCCCTAAACACTGTCCAAAACACAAAAGCAAATGAAATATGTAGTGAAGGTGCTTGATTATAGGGAGAATCAACGTTTTTTATAAAATCAAATAAAAATTGAAACCACAGATTATTGGTCTCTGGCTTTACTAATGAAAATTTTAAAGGAACTAAAAAATAAAAAATTCCAGCAACAAGAATAACGAATAACAATCTCTTACTCAAAGTTATTAACTGCTCCTCTTTTTTACAAAAGAAAAAAATTGTGCTAAAAAAAATACCACTTGTCATGTATGGAATAATTGTCCAGGGTAAGAATGGAATATATTTTTCAATACTGAAAACAAAGGAAGGTACATAAGATAAGGTTGATGAATACCAAGCTGCAAAATTATAAATTACTCCAAAAAATAAGGAAGTAATAAGGGCAGCCTTTATTTTCTTTCTTACACTTAATCTTGTTGCATCCATTTGGCTTTTCTATACATAATTACATTGAGGAATGAAGAGGGTAATACCGATAAAAATGTCATTAGCCACTTCATTTTGGTTGGAAAAATGAGTAACTTTTTTCTTGTATCGATCGCTTCGTAAATTATTTTTATTGCCGAATCAACATCTACCAGAAATGGTTTTTTACTTAAATCATGACCATTTAATTCTCTTAATTTTAATGTATCAATATAACCAGGTGCAATGGTGGTCACAGAGATTCCAAATGGTTCTAATGCTCTATGATAAGCTTCTGCAATATTAATTACAGAACGTTTTGTCTTAGTATAAAGACTGGATTTCTTATAATCTAAAATACCCGAAACAGATGCTATAACCGCAATACGTCCATTTTTTTGATGCTGCATTAGCAATCGTGCAACTTCAAAACAATTAATGGTTCCTAAAATATTAGTTTGCAACATTTGCTCCGCCTCTTCATAAGAGATTTGCCCAGCTACATCCTCAGCATAACTTCCTGCACAATTAATAAAAACATCAAGATTTTTATGTCCATCCAGAAAATTTTGTAGTACAGTTTTAATTGAAGACATTATAGAAACATCTGCTTCATACACAAGTAAGCTGTTCAAATTATTTTTTGGTACTTTATTAATATCTCTTCCACAAACACCTACACGATATCCTTTTGATAAATAATGCACAGCTAATGCATACCCAATTCCCGAAGTTCCGCCAGCAATAAAGATATTCATCATGTAACAGTGATTATAAGTAATCTGTAAATATATATGTTTTGAGTGATTTTATAGTTTACTTTTGCTTTGAATACTCTTCAATGTTTGTTGAAATCCATAATTCCATTGTCTGTCCATATCTTCTCTGAATTGCTGATAACTGGCAGGGTAATCAAAACAGATCTCTAATCTTTTCCAACAAATTTTCTTTTTAACGTAGTATCCTTCTAATACTCTTTTGATATTTCTTGTATCAATCTCATGATCAGGAGTATAGTTTTGAATCTCTTCTAATCTTTTGGTACCACTATATCCTAAAACCGCACGAACAAATGCTTCTTCAACAGCACTGTACGATTGTTTTTTCTCAATAATCACTGCCTTCGAGATATGTCTTGCCAACTCTATCGGAATTAAATCTATCGCACCACCTGCAAAATATGTGTCTTCTAAATTAAAAGGTGCAACGTAAAACATGTCTGAAATTGAAATTCTTGCACTCGTTAATAGCGATATATCCGTTACTATCTTTGGAGTGACTGCTACTCCGCTATTTCTGTAATTTTCTGATGAAATTACTATTTTTTCGATATCTATTCTTTTTGCAGTTTCTGAATCTGTAAATATTACTTTCTGATATAGTTTACGATCATTTCTTTTCTGCCCTACCTCATCTGGGCTAAAAAGCATCTCTGAACCCAAAATCAGTGTTGGAACTTCTTTTGAAAACCTGGTACTGGCTAATGAAGGAAAATCTTTTGTAAAATCTTGAGATATGTCTGCCAGATATTTACTAAATACATCTTCAATAAAAGGCGCATTTCGTTTATCTATTATTTTTTTTAAGGATAAAAGACCTATTTTTAGAAGTTTTTTTTCTTTTGTAAGCCTTTTTTTAATTACAAATTGAAAATATTCTTCAGATTTCAAATACTCTTTTCGTAGGGTTGTATCGGGAAATGCATTAATAACTGTTGCAGCAAAAGCTCCACCACAGGTACCAATAAGAACATCAGGTTGCATCTGCAATTTTTCTAAGGCAGCATACATCCCAAGATATATCATCAATCTTGTTCCTCCACCAGAAAGTATAAATGCATTATTAAATGTATCCTCCATAATCTTAATTTTTCAAAAATAAAGGAAGCAGCCAAAAAAAGATGGGAGTATTAAAAATAAGACTATCCATTCTATCAAGTAATCCGCCATGACCAGGAAGAAGTGCTCCAGTGTCTTTTACACCAGTTTTTCTTTTTAGGAAAGACATAAAAATATCACCAAAAAAACCAAAAACTCCCAGTATAACTCCTAAAACTGTATTAATAAAAATTGTAGATGGTAATAAAAAGTATCCCAAAACATTACTCAAAAGAATGGTAAGCAATACACCTCCTATAAAACCTTCTCTGGTTTTATTAGGACTGATTGCAGGTATTATTTTGTGTTTCCCAAAAGACTTGCCCATTAGATATTGAAAAACATCATTTAACTCAGTAACTACTACTAAGAAAATAAGTGCTTCTACCCCCCAAGTACTCTCTCTTAGAAAAAACAAATATGGAAAAATGAAAAGAGCTATAACCAGAGCTATTGGTATACCTGATATTTTTTTTAGTGTTCTTAATCTAATTAAAAAAAAGATAGTTATTAGCAGAAAAAGTAAAAGAGCGTAAAAGAAATAATTCTCAAAACTAAAAAAATACAATAAAAAAAACTGAGTAACCCCAACAACTAAAGAAGGAATATATTTATTCCCTGCGATGGCAAACATCTTTAAAAATTCAAAAAAAACCTGAAATCCTATCCAGGAAACGAAAATTTTCATCGTCATAGGATGAGAAATAGAAATAGAAAAAACTAAAATAATAAAAACCCAAGTCTTTACCCTAAGAGGAACATCAGCATATTTATTTTCTGAATTATTTTGTGGTTTCATTTAGTGCTTTCTTAAGACGTGTAAAAGTACTAAGAACGAGCAATAAAATAATGCCTCCAAAAATAAAGTTAGAATAGCCCGAAATATGTACTTCAAAAAATTGGATAAGCCCATAAACACCTAATAGAAAAGCGCGATCACTTTTACCCATAGGACCATCATAACGACGACTTTTTCCTATTGCTTTACCCAATAATCCAGAAAATTCATTAATAACACTTAGCAATATAAACGTGATCACTAAATACAAACTTTCTGGTTGGAATTTTAATAAAGGAAAAAAGATAAGCACATCTGAAATTATATCCCCTACTTCATTTAAAACTTCTCCCAATGTGCTTGTTTGATTAAATTTTCTAGCCATCATGCCATCTAGTGCATTAAGCGCCATTCTTAACAAAAGTCCTATGGGTAAGCATAAAAAATACCAAGTATTAATATCTGCATTCCAAAATAACCCAGCTATGACGACAGATAACAAAACAGAACTAAGGGTGATTTGATTTGCTGTTACCTTTTGTTTATGTAAAAAAAGCAAAATTGGATTAAGAATTTGCTGAAATTTGGGTTTCAATTTATAAATCGAAATCATTAGAATTGCCTTTTACTATATTTTAAGTCAAACTTAAGTTTTTTAATGGTAAATAACTAAAACTCCATAAACATCAGTAAATGAATCTATTATTTTTTACTTTAAAGATTCTAGAGTACTTGAATTAGTATATCAAATATCATCAAGACGAATTTTTATTCGCAATAACAAAAAGGCAGCTTCTTAAAATTACTTTTTTCTAACCTTTTAGATGGTTGTATACACATAAGATTATTCTCAAAAAATATATTAATATTTCACAATCTCAAAATCACTTCTCCTATTTATTTGATGCTCTTCTTCGCTACAAGCTTTAGAATCACATTCAATCAAAGGCTTTGATTCACCAAAACCTTCAAACTTCATTCTTCTGGCATTTACGTATCCAACCAGCGCTAGATAATTACGTGTTGATTCAGCTCTTTTTTCTGATAATACCTGATTATAAGATTCGGTCCCTCTACTATCAGTATGTGCATCAATTTTTATATAAACAGTACTATATTTTTCTAATTTTAAGGCGAACTCATCTAATACTTTTTTAGAATCTGCCCTAATATTCCATTTATCATAATCAAAATAGATAGGAGGTACATCAAAATAGAGTTTTCCATTTTTCTCAATTACTTTAGGTCCTTCTGTATCTGCCATCAATTCCTGTTTGATTTCTTCTGCTGATATATCAGCATCTTTTACCTTATTTCCTTCCTTAGAAGTAGTAATTGCTTTGTCATCTTGCGCTGTATCCTTTGAAATTGATTTCTTCTTATCAAGATAAATAATATAGGTTTGGGCTTCCTTTTCTTTTACCAAAATAGGTTTTGCTTTAGTTTCATAACCATCAGAAGATGCTTTTAACTCATATGTACCGGGAAAGATAGCTAAGCTAAATGCAGCTACAGAATCCAACCTGCCCTCATAAACTATCTGCTGATTACTATCATACAAAATCACATCAGAATTCGGAATATAACTATCTGAAGCAAATTCTCTTACCTCAAAATTAGCCGTATATTCTTTTGGAAAGATTTCTCCTATCTGAGTAAAAGAATAGATATCATCATCTGATTTATTTTTTCTATTTGAAGCAAAAAAACCGTCTTTATCATTATAATAGGATATAGAAAAATCATCATATCCTGAGTTTATAGGAGCTCCCAGGTTTATTGGTTTTGTAAGTATTCCCTCTTTTAATTCTGAAACAAAAATATCCATCATCCCTAGTCCTAAATGACCGTTAGAAGAAAAGAAAAGATGTCCCTCATTAGCAACAAAAGGAAATTGTTCTCTATGTATTGTATTAATAGAAGCTCCTAAATTTTTAGGACTTCCATAGGTGTTATCCATATTAATTGTTGAAGAATAAATATCAAAATCTCCATAACCTCCAGGAATATTAGAAGCAAAGTATAGCATTGTACCATCTTCATTTAATGAAGGATGTTCCATTGAGTACCCTATTTCATTAAATGGAAGTTTTTCTGGAGTTTGCCACAGCCCGTCAACTTTTAATGATTTATATAAATAAATAACATTATTCCCTAAACTATCGAATTTCTTTTTTCCTTTTTCAGCATTACTTTTAGAAAAATAGATGGTATTACCATCGGGTGTAAAACAAAAATTACCTTCATGCAGATTCGAATTAATTTCATCTGATATGGATTGCACATCTGACACCGGCGTGTTATTATTGTCCACATTAACCTGCAGAATATCTAAGAATGGGCGGTGTGTCCATTTATAGTTTTTATTCATAAAACCTCCAATACTATTATCCGTAGTAAAATAGATAATGCTATCTCGTTTTACAGCACCAAACTCTGATGAAACTGAATTAAATGACACCTCTTTTATGGTGTAATCATCATCTTTTAACTTGAATGTCTCAATGATGGAGATAGCTTCTGATTTATTTAATTCAGTACCTTTTTCATTTTTTTCATACAATGCCAAAAAATCGACTGCTTTATCATACTTACCTAATGAAGAAAGCACTTGATACATCATAAAATTAAAAGAGTTATCGTATGATTTATCTTTTTGATAAAATCTTCCGGTAGTGAGTACCGCAAGATATCGATACGCTTGCTTAAACTGAAATGTATTGTAATATGATGTAGATATATTAGTAAGAATTGGCTTGGAATACCCTTTCTGATTTAATTCTTCTTCATATTGAATAGCTGCGTTAATATAATCTCCGGTTTCAAAAAAACGATCCGCTCTGCTTTTCTTCTGTGAAAAAGAAAACTGAGTTATCAACAAAGTAAATATTAGTAGTAGTTTCGTATTCATAATTTAGAAAAATCTAGGAGAAGTATATTTGTTACTAAAATTGAGTAAATCAAAATTGTATAACAATACAATTTCATGACTTCCATTATTATACCCGCTTAAATCACTAGTACTAAAGTCGTATGCATATCCCACTTTAAGACTCTTTGTTATATTGATTCCTGCCAATGCAATAAAAGCATCTTCATATCGATAAGAAATACCTAATTCGAATCTATCATATAGTAAAGAATTTAAAGAAATATCAAAGGTCATAGGAGAATCAAGTACTTGTTTAACCACCAGCGAAGG
Organism: Aquimarina addita; assembly: GCF_039539305.1. Taxonomy (NCBI): domain Bacteria; kingdom Pseudomonadati; phylum Bacteroidota; class Flavobacteriia; order Flavobacteriales; family Flavobacteriaceae; genus Aquimarina; species Aquimarina addita. Next base: position 53,142 of record NZ_BAABCW010000006.1, read on the forward strand.
TTTTAGTTTTACCTCATCAACTACATCAAATACATAGCCACTTACCGCATATATATGAGTTTTTGATTGAGCAACTCCTACTTCTGTAATACTAACATCATTTGGCAATAAATTAGGAGATGATATTCCTGCATAGAAATTATTAGAAAACAAAAACAATCCTGCTCCTATCGTTAATCCTAGTTCTGATGTATTCTCAGAAAAGGCAGGATCATCAGAAACGTCTGAATCCGTTGCATTAAACTGAAAGCTATTAAAACCGGCTTTTAAACCATATGATAATTTAAACATATCTGATATACGGGTTATATATGCAAAATCAATATTAAAGAAATGGTTATTAACACTTATTGCTTCTCCTATCTGATCGTTTACATAGTTTACGCTCAGTTCTATTTTCTCATTTAGCGGAATATGACCAAAAACATTTCCTGTTTCTGGAGCTCCTGCTAATCCTGTCCATTGTTTTCTATATAACAAACCTGTTGAAATTAGACCACTTTGATTTGTAACATAGCCTGGATTAACCGTGCTCATATTATACATATATTGAGAATACTGCGGTTCTTGCTGCCCATACATTAAAGAGCAGAAAATGATCGATATACTAAAAATAAATATTGATTTCATGAATTATCTGCTTAGGTAAAAACTTCCTTGAATGGGAAGGTTATTTTCAAAATTGGGCGTAAAAATATAGAAATATGTTCCAGAAGGAAGATCATCACCTAATCGAATAGAGACATTGCTTTCGCCTCTGAATTTTTCCGTATTAATAGTTCCCTCATAAACTGTATTCCCATACCTGTTAAAAATTTTTAATTCAAAATCAGGAAAAGCTTCTGGAATATTATAAGCTTCACCAAGTTCTTCCTTAACAAGTTCAAAAACATCATTTTGATTATTACCATCTGGTGAAACTCCATCTTGAAAATCTAATGTACAAAGCTCCCCATTAGAGAATCGCTCTCCCATATTCAATATATTAATAGCAACTGCAACCCTATCTGATTCACAATTATCGGCATCCACATTAGTAATATAAAAAACTTGATTATCAAGTAAAATAGGATTGTCTATCACTGGCATATCACTTTCTAGAGAAGTATACCAATTATAATTAAGTACATCTACTTCTATATCATCTAAGTGTTTTGCATCCAGAATACAAAATTCCTGATCAGGAACATTGGGCTCTGGTAAATCTATAATCTGAATTGCTACATTTAAAGAGGATTCGTCACAAGGTATATTATTAGAAACTACATATCTAAAATTATAAATAGGATTTACTAAATTATCAGGATTTGGTAGCAAAGTAAAATCTACTAGTCCTTCTGTAGTTAATGCTCCTGTATTCTCAGTATCCTGAAACATACCAGTTCGTACGGTTTCCCTATCTAAAAGAGAATACAAATTTATACTACCATCCTGAATGCAAAATGTTTCATTAACATCTTGTCCAATTTCTACTGGATCTTCTATTGATATAAAGACCGATGTCCTATCTGATTCTGGACATCCGGCATTAGAAGCCACAACATAAACATACTCGCCAGGTCCTAAAATTGGTAGCGTAACATCATTCATATCAAAAACACCCAAATGGTCTGGAGATGTATACCCAAATGGACCAAACCATACTCCAGTAGGATCTGGATTATCTATTAATAAATCAAATAAGGTGATCGTTAGATCATCAGAACATACAGAAACATCTGCACCATTACCAGCATTAGCCTCTGGGTATATTGTAAATTGTAAAATAGCTGTATCAATACACGTAGTTCCATTATCACTAGTATATGTAAATGAAAAACTCAGAGGGTCATCAACACTATCGGGAAAACTAAACATATCATTTACTACAACTCCTGTATCTGTCTCTGTCCATATACCTGCATCAATAGTATTACCATTATCCTGTAATAAACTTACCAAACTCACATCACCTGTGGTATCAGTAATACAAAAATTAAGCGTAGTATCTTCTCCTGCATAATCAAAATCTAAAATATCAATAATAACAGGTGCTGATATAGAGCCACAAGGATTTCCTTTTGAAATCTGAGGAACACAAAAGTTACTACCATATAAGGTCTGATCTCTGTATCCGCTACATAATGTATCAGATACAACGCTATATCTATATTCGTATCTTCCTGGGGTGACATTTTGCAAACTAATCGTTCCTCGATGACGCTGTGAAATCTCAGTATTGTTAAGAAATAAATTCAACCCCAAATCTCCAGCCCCAGCCGGACCACTCTCAAAAGACCAAAACACTATTTCATTCTCATCATCAGGGTTTTGATATTCAAAACCTGGTTGAAACTCAAGTAAGCTATATAAATCTAAGCTCGTTCTTGTATCAGAGGCAGTACATATTTCTTCTGGTGGGTTTAATTGTTGAAACTCTTTTAAATCTTCAAAAATAGTAAACGAAACAGTGGCATTATCGTCAAAACAAATAGCAGACCTACTCTCTACTCTATAAGTGAAATCAAATGAATGACATCCAAACCCTGGCATATATTCTGATGAATTTAAAAAATCATCTACATACTCTTTTAAATTAATTTGATTAGAAATTGAAATGAAATTATCATCATCAATTTGATACCTCCATGAACCGTCTAAGTTTTCCTGATTAAGATACTCATCATCATTTAGATTAATCACCCGATCCCAGGAGGTATCTATACTAGTGGCACAAATATTATAATTGGATGCATATCCTGCAAAAGGTGGTCGAACCAGAGTTATACTTACATCTACACTTTCACTTACACAAAGTCCTTGTTGATCAACGGTGTAGGTAAAAGTATAATCCTGACTATCTACGGGAGATCCATCAGAAGGAGTATATGGCACAGTACCACCAAAATTAGACCCTTCCAGACGATAATCAGAAGCTGAAAGACTTCCTGTATATGTCCAAGTACCATTAAGATGAGGAGGAGCTTCTTGTTCTCTGATTTCTAAAGTTTCAAATAGATCAATATCAATTTCTATATCACCATTACAATCATCATTAAGATCGCAAACACTAAAAAAACCAGTAGTCGTGGCTTTACCAGCGTATGGTCCTAAGGTAAAATCAACTGTGACTCTAGGATCAGGGGCACAACTGGTGGATGATAGTGTAAACTCATATTGGCTTGATGCATTATTGAGACTCCATAGTCGTACTTCTCCTGTTGTAGCATTGAGAACTGCTGTTGCAGACTCTGAGCCAGTAGAAGTCCATACATCTCCAGGCTCTGCCGTAAGACCTATCTCATCATACAGATTTATGATACCATCTGGAATACTATTCATATCAAAATCAACAGTTTCCATATCACATATTTCTACAGACTGTACACCACCACATTGAGCATACATTCCTGTAATGCTGAAAAAAACTATCGCTAAAAATGAGAGTAAATGTTTCTTATATTTCAAAATTCACTTATTTAAAAAGCAAAAATAAAAATTTCTGTTAAAGAAACAAGCTTTTATCGATGAAATTTACCCTTTATCGATTATTTAAGTAACATAATTCAACTTCTTGACTCTAAAACCTTTACGATATCTTTTAAACTAAAGTCTTTTGCTTGTAGTAAAATCAAATAATGAAATAATAAATCTGCACTTTCATTTAGAAATAAATCATCATTATCATCCTTTGCTTCAATGACTACCTCAACAGCTTCCTCTCCTACTTTTTGAGCTACTTTATTAATACCGGCTTTAAAGAGAGATGCAACATAGGACTTGTCATTATCCACATTTTCTTTTCTATTTTTAATGACTGCTTCCAAGTCAGATAAAAAGCCGAATTTCTGAATATTATCTTCGTCCCAACAGGTATCAGTTCCTTTATGACAAGTTGGTCCTACCGGACTCACTGTAATTAATAAGGTATCCTGATCACAATCATTTTTAATAGTTACTAAATTCAAAAAATTTCCACTCTCTTCTCCTTTTGTCCATAACCGATTTTTAGTTCTGCTAAAAAAAGTAACTCTATTCGTATCCACTGTTTTTTGATACGCTTCCTCATTCATATACCCAAGCATTAACACATTCTTTGTTAATGCATCCTGAATAATTGCAGGCACAAGGCCATCATTGTTTTTATTAAAATCTATTTCCATCTTGGATGTATTTAGCAGTTTGGTAACAGGTAATTAGTTAGTTATAATGATAATCACCATTTTTATTTTCAACACTATTTTTTAACCCTCTATTTATATTTTTTCTCTTTATAATCGTACAGGAATTCCGTTATCTCTTAAAATTGATTTTAAATCTTTAATTTCTATTTCTTTAAAATGAAAAACACTGGCTGCTAATGCAGCATCTGACTTTCCATCAATAAATGTATCCACAAAATGTTGAGTATTTCCTGCTCCGCCAGAAGCTATGATTGGTATATTTAACTGATCTGATAATCTTGCCAATGCTTCATTAGCAAACCCATCTTTAGTGCCGTCGTTATCCATAGACGTAAATAAAATCTCTCCTGCTCCTCGCTCTTCTACCTCTTTAGCCCAGTCAAAAAGATCTAATTCTGTAGGCACTTTTCCTCCTACTAAATGTACAATCCATGTGTCTTCAATCTGTTTTGCGTCAATTGCAACGGTAATACATTGACTTCCAAACTTACCTGCTAACTCATTTATTAACTTAGGATTCTTTACCGCTGATGAATTTACAGAGACTTTATCTGCTCCGTTTTGTAATAAAATATCGACATCCTCAATAGAAGATATTCCTCCGCCAACTGTAAATGGAATATTTACTTCCTCAGCAACTCTTAATACCAAATTTGCTAAAGTTTTACGCCGCTCCTCTGTGGCAGAGATATCAAGAAACACTAATTCATCTGCACCAGCTTCAGAATAGATCCGGGCTAGCTCTACCGGGTCTCCTGCATCTCTAAGGTCTACAAAATTTACTCCTTTTACCGTTCTTCCGTTTTTAATATCTAAACAAGGAATTATTCTTTTGGTTAACATTTTTTATTTAGTATTAAGTAATTATTACGAACTATTAAGTTTTTAATTTTAAGGTTATTCATTTTTTGCGTTTAAATTCATGCCATTATAAAAACCTAAGTCTTTATCTTTCAACTGTTTTGTCCAGAAAGCAATTTGTCCCGTGTGATATGAATAATGCTCTGTCACATGAATGGCAATCCCAATTCCGGATAAAATAAACCCTTGCACCTCTCGTTTTCTCATTAATTCTGAGACAGAGCAATTAACAAGTATTTTTTTTGCCTCTTCAACAGTATCTTTTAGTTTTACTAATAATGCTTCTTTAGATACTCCTGCTGTAGCTTCAAACTCTTTGTCCCGTTCTCTTTTATCTTCTTTATTATCCAGTGATGCAATAGCATACTGAGTGATATTACCACATAGATGCAACATCAAGTTACCAATAGTATTAGAGGATTCATTATATCTTTTCCAGATATCACCTTCCTCTAACTGATCAAAACTAGTTGTTACCATTCTAGTGCTTTCATCTAATCGATAGATAATTTGCGCAATAAACTCTTTGGCGATTTCATAATTTATTTTTGATGTATCAAGACCTTCCATGCCTTTACCCTATAATATATTGTTCTAATTGTTTCAAGCTAATTCTATTTTCATAGATTGCTTTTCCTATTATAGTACCTTCGCAACCAAGTTCTGCCAGTTTTGGCAATTCATCAAATGTCGAGATCCCTCCAGAAGCGATTAATTTGATGTTCTCTGTTTCATCTATAATTCTTTTATACAATTCAAAAGAAGGGCCTTCTAACATACCATCTCTACTAATGTCTGTACAAATAACATAGGACACTCCTTCTTTCTGATATTCGTTAATAAAAGGTATAAGTTCTTTATCACTTTCTTCTAACCAACCGCTAACCGCAATTTTTTCATTATGAGCATCTGCTCCCAGAATAATTTTATCAGCGCCAAATTTTTGTAACCAGGATTTAAATACTTCAGGATCTTTTACCGCAATACTACCTCCTGTTATCTGATTTGCTCCACTTTCAAACGCTATTCTAAGGTCATTATCTGTTTTCAAACCTCCGCCAAAATCAATATTAAGTCCCGTACCAGAAGCTATCTGTTCCAATACTTTATGATTCACGATATGTTTTGATTTTGCCCCATCCAGATCTACTAAATGTAAATATTGAATTCCGTGTGCTTCAAATTCCTTAGCTACTTCTAAAGGATTTTCGTTATATATTTTTTTAGTATCATAATCTCCTTTGGATAATCTTACACATTTTCCGTCGATGATATCTATTGCTGGTATTATTCTCATGTAATCTTTAATGTATTAAGTCCCTATGACTAAGTATTTCACTTCAAGTTTGCTGTTTATACTGCGTTATAGCTAATAATTCATATTTCTAATTTCGACATAACTATTTAATACTTCGATCTTTTTATTTTGGATTAAGTACTAAATATCAAGAAAATTCTTCAAAATCTTCGATCCCGTAGCACTACTCTTCTCTGGATGAAACTGAGTTCCATAGAAATTATCTTTTTGCAAAGCTGTAGCATATGTTACTCCATATGTTGATTGCGCAACAGTATTTTTTGTTACTGGGGCATAATAACTATGTACTAAATAGATGTATTCCTTTTCATCGACACCTTCAAACAATGGAGAATTAAGTGACTCTATCTGATTCCAACCTATTTGCGGTACTTTTACTTGATTACTAAACCGTACTACATCCACATCAAAAATACCCAAACCTTCTGTATCTCCTTCTTCTGTATGACTACACATTAACTGCATCCCCAGACAAATGCCTAAAACAGGTTGTTTTAATTGCGGCACTAGTATATCTAATCCCGAAGCTCTGAGTTTTCTCATAGCACTACTCGCTTCACCAACACCTGGAAAAATAACCTTATCCGCAGCTCGTATTTCTTCAGGATTATGACTTAGAACCGCTTCATACCCCAATCGCTGTATGGCAAATTTAATTGACTGTATATTTCCGGCTCCATAATTTATTATTACTATTTTCATTTAATTAACTATTAGTAGAGAGTATTAGCCAAGAGGTTACTTGTAATTGCATACATCTCAATACATCATACATATCTCTTTGCTTTCTTTAAAATATGTTCATTTAATTAGGTAGTAGCACTCAAAAAATCAGTTTATAAAACATATAAGCTACTCATTATCAAATACACACCTACACCTAAAACTTAATTCTAAATACTTAATACTCCAATCTCATCTTAGAGCATCCCTTTGGTACTTGGTAAAATCATTTTTTCCGGATCTCGTTTTACTGCTACTTTAATTGCTTTGGCAAAAGCTTTAAAAATAGCCTCGATTTTATGGTGTTCGTTTAATCCTTCTGCTTTAATATTAAGATTTGCTTTTGCTCCATCAGTAAATGATTTAAAGAAATGATAAAACATTTCTGTTGGCATCTTACCAATCATTTCTCGTTTAAAATCTGCTTCCCAAACTAACCAGTTACGTCCTCCAAAATCAATAGCTACCTGTGCAAGACAATCATCCATAGGCAAACAAAAACCATAGCGTTCGATTCCTAACTTATTTCCTAATGCCATACTAAATACTTCTCCCAATGCAATGGCTGTATCCTCAATAGTATGATGTTCATCAACCTCCAGATCTCCTTCCACCTTAATATCAAGATCCATCTGTCCGTGACGTGAAATTTGATCTAGCATATGATCAAAAAATTCTATCCCGGTATGAATAGCACTCTTTCCTGTTCCATCCAGATTCAGTTTAATATAGATATCAGTTTCATTAGTCTTTCTTGAGATTTCTGCTACACGTTCTTTTAGTTTTAGAAATTCATAGATTTTCTCCCAATCATTATTCTCTAAAGCTATATGTTCTTTTAACTCATCGTATTTGATGGTAATCTCATTAGTCCCCAGATTTGTATGATCATTAATAAAAATACCTTTAGCCCCCAGATTCTTAGCTAGTTCCATATCTGTGAGACGATCTCCAATAACAAAAGAGTTATCCAAATCATATTCTTCAGAAAAGTATTCGGTTAGCAATCCTGTTCCTGGTTTACGAGTATTTGCATTCTCATGAGGAAAAGTTCTATCTAAAAATACTTTATCAAAAACAACGCCTTCATTTTCAAAGGAGTTCATAATAAAATTATGTACAGGCCAAAAAGTATCTTCTGGAAACACATCAGTTCCTAAACCATCCTGATTAGTGATCATAACTAATTCATAATCCAATTCTTTTGCTATTTTACCTAAATACGTAAATGCTTTTGGATAGAAAGTCATTTTTTCGAAAGCGTCTATTTGTTCATCCACTGTCTCTTTAATAATCGTTCCGTCTCTATCTATAAAAAGTACTTTTTTCATTTTTACTATTACTCTAGCCTGAACCAGAGTCTTTTTAATTAAACTTCATATTTTAAATTTGTACACTCATTATGATAAATAAGACAACTATAGTTGTTTCAATATTTCAATTATTTTCTTATTCTCATCTGGAGTCCCCACCGTAAATCGCAGTGTTTCCTCACAAAGTGGTTGTGTACTTCTATTTCTTATCACAATACCTCTCTTAAGTAATTGTTCGTATCGCATAGTAGCATCATCCACTTTTACCAGAATAAAATTAGCATCTGTTTTGTATATTTCTTTTACAAAATCTATTGCAGATAACTCATGCACTAAATGCGCTCGCTCTCTCAAAATACTGCCTACTTCAGCGGTTACTTTATCAACATCCAATACTCTTGTTAATGCTCTTTTTTGTGTAAGTTCATTTACATTATATGGAGGTTTTATCTTATTCAATACCCGTATTATTTCTTCAGAAGCATAGCAAACTCCTAATCTGACCCCTGCTAATCCATATGCTTTAGACAACGTCTGAGTAATTACAAGATTTGGATATTCATTGATTTTTTTCAACCAACTTTCTTTAGTTGAAAAATCAATGTACGCTTCGTCAATTAAAACCAAACCCGTAAAATCTTTCAGGATCTTTTCAATAGCTTCTTCAGAAAATGAATTACCTGTTGGGTTATTCGGTGAGCACAAAAATATAATTTTGGTATGACTATTTACAGTTTCTAATATTGTAGTCACATCTGGCTCAAAATCTGAAGTCAATAAAACTTCTCGTTCTTCTATTACATTAATATTAGCTAATACCTTATACATTCCATAGGTAGGCGGTAACGTAATGATATTATCTTCTTTTGGCTCACAAAACGCTCTAAATATGAGATCTAATACTTCATCGCTTCCATTTCCCAATAAAATATTGTGTATAGAAACTCCTTTTTGTTTTGCTAAAACCGTCTTCAAACTACGTTGCTGAGGATCTGGATATCGATTAACACCATTCTCATATGGGTTCTCATTAGCATCCAGAAAAATCATATCAGATCCATCACTTACGTACTCATCCCTTGCAGAGGAATAAGGTTTTAACCCTTTTACATTTTCCCTTACCAGATTATTGATGTCGAATGTTATTGTTTTCATTTTTTATCTAGGACTATCTTTATCATATTAAATTTCGGCTACTATACAATAAGTCTTTATAATCGTATGAGCTCATTTTATTTCAAACTATCCAATCGCAAAGTCACTGCATTTTTATGAGCCTGCAGCCCTTCTGCCTCTGCCATCAATTCTATAGCTTGACCTATTTGCTGGATTCCCACCGCTGATATTTTCTGAAATGTCATCGCTTTCATAAAACTATCCAGATGCACACCACTATATTGTTTAGCATAACCATTAGTGGGTAGCGTATGATTAGTGCCTGATGCATAATCCCCTGCACTCTCTGGTGTGTAGTTACCTATAAAAACAGATCCTGCATTCGTAATATTGTCAACATAAAAATCTTCATCTGCTACGCAGACAATAAAATGTTCTGGTCCATATTCATTAATCAATGCCAAAGCTTCTTCATCATTTTCTACATAGATTAATTTAGAATTAGCTATCGCCGCTGTAGCAATTTCTTTACGTGGTAATGAAGCACACTGTTTATCTACTTCTTTTTCTACCAGCTCTATCATTTCTTTTGACGTAGAAACTAAAAGTACCTGGCTATCTTTTCCATGCTCTGCCTGGCTTAACAAATCTGAAGCTATAAAAGCGGCATCTGCAGTATCATCTGCTACTACTAATAACTCACTAGGACCTGCTGGCATATCAATTGCAACCCCAAACTTAGTTGCTAACTGTTTTGCTACGGTTACAAATTGATTTCCTGGTCCAAAAATCTTATACACTTGTGGTATTGTCTCTGTACCAAAAGTCATTCCGGCAATCGCTTGAATACCTCCAACCTTATATATTTTAGTCACTCCACAAAGTTCTGCTGTATATAAAATAGCAGGATTTATTTTTCCCTCTGCATTAGGCGGTGTACACAATACAATTTCACTACAGCCAGCAATAGTAGCTGGTACTGCAAGCATTAAGATGGTTGAAAACAAAGGTGCAGTACCCCCTGGAATATACAATCCAACTTTCTGAATAGGCCTTTTCTCTTGCCAACAAGCTACACCATTAGAAGTTTCTACAGATACTTTTGCTGTTTTCTGAGCAGAATGAAAAATTTCAATATTTGATTTTGCTAAACGAATCGCTTCTTTTAGATCACTATTGACAACGTTTTTTGCTTCATCAATTTCCTGAGCAGATACTACGATTGTATCTAATATTACCTTATCAAATTTCTGGGTATACGCACTAATAGCACTATCACCTTGATTTTTAACCTCATTAAAAACATCCAAAACAACACCTTCTATATCGGCAACAGTTTGTGTTGGTCTTTGCAATAAGGCCGGCCAAGTATTTTTATCTGGACTATATATCTTATGCATAACAATTTTATTAATAGGATCGTAATCACATGAAACCTCGATTCACTAATGAAACTTTCCTGAATTATTTCATATACTCTACTAATTAGAGTACCATTTTTTCAATAGGACAAACTAGGATTCCCTCTGCTCCTTCTTCTTTTAACTCATCCAGAATGTCCCAAAACTTATTCTTTTCTACCACAGTATGAATTGAGCTCCATCCTTTTTCTGCTAATGGCAATACAGTTGGACTTCTCATTCCTGGAAGTATTTTTACAATATTTTCTATTTTATCGTTTGGCGCATTCAACAAGACGTACTTAGATGCTCTTGCTTTTAGAACTGATTTTATCCTAAACTGCAATTTCTCCAAGATCTCCTTATTTTCTTCACTGATTTTAGGAGAAACTGCTAGAACAGCCTCAGAAGTAAGCATCACTTCTACTTCTTTCAAATTGTTCTTAAATAAAGTACTACCACTGGATACGATATCACAAATTGCATCTGCCAATCCAATATTAGGAGCAATTTCTACAGAACCAGAGATTTGGTGTAACTCTGCTGTAATACCTTTTTTCTTTAAATACTCATTAACCGTGTTAGGGTATGAAGTAGCAATTCGTTTTCCATCAAGGTCTTTAATCGAATTATATTCAAATTCTTTAGGAACCGCTAACGATACTTTACATTTAGAAAAATTTAAACGTTCTTGTATTAATAAATCTGTTCCTTTCTCAATAAGTACATTTTCACCAATAATAGCTATATCCACAACACCATCTCTTAAATATTGAGGGATATCACCATTACGGAGAAACATCACCTCCATAGGAAAATTGCGGGTATCTGCTTTTAACTGGTCTTTGCCATTATCAATAGATATTCCACAATCTTTTAAAATTTGAACAGAATCCTCATTAAGTCTTCCACTTTTCTGAATTGCAATTTTAATTTTTGACATTAGTATCTCTGTTGTTATGTTTGATCAATCCAAACAAAAGTTTTTTAAAATAAAAAACCCGTTTGAAATCGCTCAAACGGGTTATTATATATGATTACTTTAGAACATATCAACTTACCACGCCTGTGCGAAAATGTAAGTATGATGATGATGTAAAAGAATGTTTTTCATGTTTTTTATAAATCCGATGCGAATTTATAAAAAATAATAGCTTTTACCTAAATACATGTATATTTATTTTTTGAAGATTATTTTTTAAACTAATTTTTCCGCATTTTTATATATAAATAATTGGTAAAACATATACATTTTTATAACTTGTAAAAAACACACGAAAACCAAATTATTAAAAGCATTCATAAACCTAGCAAAATAGCTTTTACAACCACATTTGACGATTAATGAAAAAATTTAATATTGCCACTGAAAAAAAAGTGAAAATAAGTTTTAAAAAATTGAACGTATAACGTGCCTACTTGCTATTGTTAAAAGCTTCTATGATTACTTATCCTAGAAGCTTTTCATTTATACTTTGCTTTGATTCTTATAATATTAGATAAAATTTTGTAAAATGAAACAACTATATGTCTATAAATGAATCCGGGAGGACTCCCTAAATTTAAGTTAAAGAAGTACATTAATTCAAGACAATCATGCACACATCTCTTTAAGTTGATCAAGAGCATTATACAGCTTTATGGATACAATTAATTTCTATCAAATTACCATATTTATTTTTCAAGGCTTTCTAGTATCCTTTCTGATCTTAGCATTGTTTCATTTTCGAAAAATTGTAGGGACTGGATTACTATACACTACTATAGGAATGTTTCAATTCATACAAGTCTTTTTAGCTAGTACAATTTATTTTGAGATTTATGAGGGTATTGTAGTTTCCCCTGGATCTTCCATTCTATTTTCTGTCAGCCTGTTTACCATTCTACTCTTTTATATTAAAGAAGATGCCATTATTGCCAGAAGATTAATTTATGCATTGGTTACCGCTAATTTTGTGTTAGCTATCCTCTTGGTACTTTTTCATTTAAACATTGAAAGTTCAGAAACATTTAACTCATTTAATGTATCCGATAGTTTTTTTGATACAAATGCATTTATCCTTGTATTTGGAACTTTTGTACTCTTCATTGACAGCATATTAATCATTTTTACTTTTGAGTTTATCTCTAAATACATCTCTAATCTCTTCTTTAGGATTTACATCACCATGACCATTGTTTTATGTTTTGATGCAGTATTTTTCAGTATAGGAGGTTTTTGGAATTCAGAAAACTTATACAATATCCTGATTTCAGGTTTGATATCTAAAAGTACTATAGCTTTTTATTATAGTATACTATTCACAATCTATTTAAGATATATAGAACAAGATGTTTACAGCTCTAAATATGATACATTTACAGATGTTTATCATTCTTTGACATATCGCCAAAAATATGAACACGCCGAAAAAGTTATTCAATTGAGTGAAAACAGATATCAAACGCTAACCGATATTTCGCCAGTTGGAATTTTTATGACAGAAGCGAATGGAAAAACAACATTTGTAAATGAAAAATGGTGTGTCATTTCCGGGTTATCTCAAGATCAGGCTTTACAAGACGGATGGTTAAAAGCTGTACACCCTGAAGACAGAAAAAAATTAAAAGAAGGCTGGTATAATGATGCTAGCAGAAAAGATGCATCTCATGCAGAATATCGATTTTTGCGACCAGATGGTACTATAAAATGGGTTTTAGGACAAGCAATACCCGAATATAATGAAAAGAATAAAATCATCGGCTATGTGGGAACCACCACAGATATAACAGAACTTAAGTTATATGAAATTGAACTTAATAAAATGAAAGAAAAAGCAGAAGAAAGCGATCGTCTTAAATCAGCTTTTCTTGCTAATATGAGTCACGAAATAAGAACACCTATGAATGGTATTCTTGGTTTCTCTGAGCTTCTTAAAGAGCCTAAATTAAGTGGTGATGAAAAAGACTTATACATTAATCTTATAGAAGAGAGTGGTGAACGTATGCTAAATATTATTCGTGACATTATTGATATCTCAAAAATAGAATCAGGTCAGGTCACTATTTTCAGATCAGAAGTTGATATTAATAAACAAGTAACATACTTATATCAGTTTTTTAAACCCGAAGCGGAAAGAAAAGAATTAACATTATCCTACCATTGTGATTTGCCACAACATAAAGCGATCATTAAAACAGACAAAGAGAAATTTAATGCCATACTCACCAATTTAATTAAAAACGCCCTTAAGTATACTCAAAAAGGCGCTATCTCTTTTGGATATGAAGTGCATAATACGTTTCTTAGGTTTTATGTAAAAGATAGTGGAATAGGAATCTCTAAAGATCGGCAAGAAGCTATTTTTGAACGATTTATACAAGCAGATATCGAAAACAACTACGCTATAGAAGGCGCAGGAATAGGATTATCCATTGCAAAAGCTTTTACTGAAAAATTAGGTGGTGAGATATGGTTAGACAGCACAAAAAATAACGGTTCCATCTTCTACTTTACAATTCCTTATATTTTATCATGATAACAAAACTGAGAGTAGATGCTACAAATGTAGATTTTAAAGAATTGGTAAAAAATCTTGATAAGGATTTAGCTAAAAGAGATGGTGATGACCATTCTTTTTATGCTCAATTCAATAAAATTGATGTAATTAAACATGCGGTTGTTGTTTATAAAAACAATATCCCAATAGGCTGTGGGGCTATAAAAAGATATAATTCGCTTACTACCGAATTAAAACGAATGTATACGATGCCATCATACCGAGGAAAAGGAATTGCCTCTATTATATTAAAAGAATTAGAAATCTGGGCTATTGAATTGTCTTATGAGAGCTGCATATTAGAAACAGGGAAAAAGCAACCTGAAGCTATCGCGCTTTATAAAAAAATGGGATATCACATAACTGCTAATTATGGACAGTATAAAAATATAGAGAATAGCTTATGTTTTGAAAAAAAGCTAAAATAAAATCTTACTAAAAGATTAAAAATTTCAATTGCATACTCCAGATTCATTAATACGCTACTTCTATTATGAATGCAAAAAAGAGAGGCCGCCCCAAAACAACCTCTCTTACTTATTATAAAACTACACTACTAATTTTATTATTTACGGATCGCATAACTAGATGCGCCTGGAAGATCTTTTAAAAAGCTAAATAGACTTTTAAAACTTACTTGAACTGTTGAGTAATTGTGATTCATGATTTTATGTTTTTGTGATTAACTTATGTAAATATAGCAAGTTATTAACATTAAAACAAAAATAATGTTTACTAAATGTTAACTATTCTTTTAAAATATTTAAAAAAACGATTAATTACATAAAAAATGTTTAAAACTAAATTTAAAGTACTATAAATCTTACAATAAATGTTAATAACATTAACTTATTAAATTCAATTAGAATTACAAAACTTGATAAAAAGATATGTTATTCATAAAAAATCAGGTAACAAGAAAGCTTTTGATTTAATGAGAATTATTAATCAAAAAGAAGCTTGAAGAATAAAATACAATCTCAATATTTGCAACAAAAAAAAGGAACCCTATCGGATTCCTTTTTTTTATTTATAATGTAAGTACTTATTTATTCTGTCCTGACAATCTTAGCACCAATGGCACGTAAACGTTCATCTATATCCTCATATCCTCTATCAATTTGCTCTATATTATGAATGGTAGAAGTACCTTTTGCACTGAGTGCTGCAATTAATAATGATATTCCTGCTCTAATATCAGGAGACACCATCGTAGTTGCTTTTAAGGTTGATTTAAAATCGTGTCCTATTATGGTTGCTCTATGGGGATCACAAAGAATAATTTTTGCTCCCATATCTATTAATTTATCCACAAAAAACAGACGACTTTCAAACATTTTCTGATGTACCATTACCTCTCCTCTAGCCTGCGTTGCAACTACCAATACTATACTTAATAGATCTGGTGTAAAACCTGGCCAGGGTGCATCTGATATTGTCATAAAAGAACCATCAATATAACTCTCTATTTGATATCCATCTTTATGTGCAGGAATATAAATATCATCTCCTACACGTTCTAGAGTTATCCCAAGCTTTCTAAACGTATTAGGAATTACTCCCAGGTCATTCCAACTTACATTTTTTATTGTAATTTCACTTTTTGTCATTGCTGCAAGACCGATCCACGATCCAATCTCAATCATATCTGGCAATACACTATGCTCACATCCACCTAAAGAATCAACTCCCTCTATTGTTAACAGATTAGAACCAATTCCCTGGATTTTTCCTCCCATAGAATTAATCATTTTACACAATTGTTGCAGATAAGGCTCACACGCTGCATTATAAATAGTCGTTGTCCCTTTTGCCAGAGCAGCAGCCATTACGATATTAGCAGTACCTGTTACAGAGGCTTCATCTAACAACATATAGGTTCCGGTTAATCCTTCTGGTGCCTCCACTCCATAAAATCGCTCTTCCTTATTATATCTAAACTCAGCTCCAAGATTAATAAACCCTTCAAAATGAGTATCTAATCTACGTCTACCAATCTTATCTCCACCGGGTCGAGGAATATAGCCTTTACCAAACCTGCCTAATAAAGGACCAACGATCATAATAGACCCTCTAAGACCACTACCTTCTTCTTTAAATTTTTCACTCTCCAGATAACCAAGATCGAGCTCATCACTTAAAAAAGTATACACTCCCTTTTTTACTTTTTCTATTTTAACTCCTAAGTTACCAAGAATCGCTATTAATTTATTTACATCCCTAATATCAGGTATATTAGATATTGTAACTTTTTCTGGTGTTAATAAAACTGCACAAAGAATCTGTAAGGCTTCATTTTTGGCTCCCTGAGGAGTGATTTCTCCTTTGAGCTGATGCCCTCCTTCTATCTGAAAAGTACTCATAAAATTGTGTTGCAATTAATAGTTTAGCTTCTTAATAACGTTTTTTTCCGCGGTTATTATTACGGTAATTTTTCTTAGAATTAGAAGATGTATTGTGATACTTCTTCCTATTATTCCCCTTCAGTAAATCAGTAGCACTGCTTAAAGACTCTGCACTATTTTGCAAATCTAACTTGCCATCACTTAACTCATAAAGGTGTTTATAGATTGCTTTATCCTCTACTGTATCTTTATTCCAATTAAGATAGCACTTTTTCATATGGTTAGCTATCGTATAGGTAAGCCCTGTCTTTAAATCACCATCTTCCCAACTAATCGCTACGTCAATCATTCTCTTAATATTATTACCGTAGAAACGATATTTAGGAAAATTCTGAGGATATTTTAACGGTTCTGGCCTTTCTTCTAATTTCTCTTTGGTTAAAATAGGATAAGGAGCTTCAACATCAAGTTTAAAATCACTAATAATAAACAATTGATCCCATAGTTTATGTTGAAAATCTGGTACATCTCTTAAATGAGGCTGTAAATTACCCATAACGGCAATAATTGCTTTTGCTACCTTGTTTCGTTCTTCAACATCTTCAATAGCTACAGCATCATCTATCATTTTTTGTAAATGACGTCCGTACTCGGGTATAATAAGCTTAGGTCGCTCTGTATTATATTCTAAATTGTAAATATCCATAAAATTATATAATGTAGAATGAGATTTTCTAAAAAGGAATGGTATGTTATTAAAACCGATATTCTTTAGCAGAATAGACTTTTCGGCATCTCATTATTTGGTTTGCAAAATACTAAAATTAAAATAAGTATACTTGTTTTATGTTCATAAAAAAGCGGAATGTGATTTTAAACTAAAATTTCCTTAAATTTATTTTTAAGAAATTAAATATCTTAAAATAAACTATTCTTTTTTAATTTAAATCTTTCCTGTCATTTTCTTGTAAAGTTTACCATATTTTTAAACTTAATTTTAAAAAAAAAGTTGAAATCTACAGTGTCAAAACTTATAGTATCAATATTCTATAGAAAATGAATTATGTACAAATATCATTTTAATAAACTAAATGGTATTAAATGTATCCATTTATGATTAAGAAAGACATTTAACAGTCATGAACCAGATCTTTTTATAAGGATATAACACCTTCTACCTTTATACCAACCTCTTTATACTTTATAATCACATGATCAGGATTTTTCATTCTAACATTCACCGAGACACTGGTATATTTAGCGTTTTTGGATTGCTTGGTAGTGATTACTGCCCCTAAATTATCAAATATACCTTCAATAATTTTAATCTTTTCAGTTTGGGTTGGAATAATAAACTTGTATAAATATGTTGAAGGCCAAGAAGACGTATCTTCTAATTGCATTCGTAATTTATCATAAAATTCATCAGGATTCGAAGAATTACTCATTCAATTAAATTTTAATGCAAAGATACAAGTTCTGTAGTATAAAATAAAAGGCTTTATTTACTTTGCTTAGTTGTCATGTTTACTTTTTCAAGTAAACTTTTATACTGATCAATTGTATCTATATCATCGGTTTTAGCATTAGCGGCGATTGAGACTACCTGATCCTCATATTGTTTAATGAGGTAGCGTGCTCCATAGTCATTTTTTAATTTCAATAAATCTTTAAAATAAGACGATGGAAAAATAGCCGGCACTCCTTTTCCTTTTTCCATCTTAGTTGCAATTATAGATTGCGAACGAGTACTCCATTTCAAAAGTAACTCATTTAAATGTATAAGATCGATCATAGGTTGATCTACAAGTGTAATAAGAATTGCATCAAATTTTTTATCTTCTTTTAATATATACTGGACTCCACAACGGATAGAAGTTCCCATCCCTAACTGCCAATTATTATTATATATAATTGTAACTGCAAAATCTTTTATTTCTTTGTCTATAATTTCATAATTTGCTCCCAGAATCACATAGGTTTTTACATTTTTAAGCTGTATTGATTTAGAAATCTCATAAGTAATCAATGTATCCTTAAACCAAGGAAGTAATTGTTTGGGAGTTCCCATACGGCTTGATGCTCCTGCTGCTAATATAAAATGAGCAATCTTAGGTTCTGCCATGCATCTCATCTATCAATTGCTTTTTTGTTTGGCTATGAATTCCACCTTTTTTATCTTGCAAAGAAATCGGGTTCTGTGCTCTAATCACGGATAAAATTTCAGCTATAATTGAAATTGCAATTTCCTGAGGGGTTTCTGCACCTACATTTAAACCTGCTGGTCCATGAATGCTTTCTATAAATTCATCAGATATATCCGGAGCATAAGCTATTAAAGCAGAGAGTAACTTCTCTCTTCGTCTTGCTGGACCTAACAAACCAATATAGGCAAACTCAACATTTTTTATAGCCTGAAGATATAATACATCTTTTGCAAAATTATGTGTCATTAATATAATTGCGGTTTGTAAATCGGTGTTATAAAGTGTTAGATTTTCGGGAGTTTCGTTTCTTACTAAAAAAGCTCCGGGAAAATCAAATAATTGCTTTGGGTTTGATGGGGCTCCAATCACTTCTACTTCCCATCCTGTGACTGATGCTAATATACATAAGTGTTTTGCATCATGTTCTGTACCGACAATAATGAGTCTAAAACAAGGTTGCATAATGCGTTCAAAACATTGCAAAGAACTATTTTGTTGTACCAACAACAGCCTTGCAGTATCAGAAAATACTATTAACTGATCATCTTCGAATTCAATAATCGATCCCATCACACAATGACTTCCTTCTTCTTTTATATAATATGATTTAATCTGAAAAGGGATTCTTTGTTGTAACTTGGTATTTATAACATCAATACTAGCCTTAGCAACTTCGAATGGTTCTATCAAAATATATAAAATCCCTTCACAACCCAGGCGATACCTTCCATCATAAGTCATAATTTTAGGTTTTCCTGAAGAAAAAACGCTTTGCGCTTGTCGTAACACTTCCTTTTCAACGCAACCACCGCTAACAGCACCAGTCATATGTCCATTTTCCTGAATGAGCATCCCAACACCGGGTCTTCTGTAAGAAGAACCGTCAATATCTACTACAGTAGCTACCACTGCTTTTATTCCTTTCTGCAGTGCTTGTTGATATACGGTTATTATTTCTTTAAATTCATGTGTCATTCTATAGTAAAACCTCTTTATTTTCTAACTGTTTTATAAAAGGTTGTGACATAAGTCTTAAGCCTGTAGCAGCCTTTATTGCATTGGCCACGGCTGCGCCAGCAGGTGGTAAAGTAGGTTCCCCTAATCCTGTAGGTGCCATATCACTTTCTATGAAATGGGTTTCCACTATAGGTGCTTCATTCATACGGATTAACCGGTATGTATCAAAATTCTTGTGTTCTGGTTTTCCGTCAGCAAAAGTTAAATCACCATACATGGCATGACCAATACCATCGATCACTCCTCCTTCAACCTGATTCCTCGCACCTAGTGGATTTACTACAATTCCGCAATCCACAACACACACCACTTTTTTAACCACCGGTTTATTATTTTCTAAGACTACATCAGCAACCTCTGCCACATGCGTATTATGACAATAATATGCACTAAACCCCTGATAGGTTCCTGCCGGTGTTTTTCCCCAGTTAGATTTAGCTACAGCTGTCTTAATCACTGTTTCTAAGCGTTCTGGAGAATATTCTATTCTTTCATCTGTAGTACCTTTTACTTTTTGCAATAGGTCTAACCGAAGCTGAACACGGTCTACTTTCATTTCCTCAGCAAGTTCATCAAAAAAACTCTGCTCTGCAAAGGCAAGAAAATTAGTGTATGGAGCTCTCCAGGCTCCTATGGTAATATTACTATCATATTTTGCTACATCTACCTGATAGTTTTCGATAGCTCCTGCCGGGAAAAAGTTAGGTATTAATCCATACATATTAGAGTTTATCGCAGCTTCTTTAAGATGATATCCTGTTAGTTTACCGTCTTTAATAGCAGCACTTATCTTATACTTAATAGCCGGACGATAAATTCCTGCAGACATATCATCTTCTCTGGAATATACTAACTTAATTGGTTTTTTGGCAATATTAGAAATCTCTGCAGCTTCTAAAGCAAAATCACCATACAACCTTCTTCCAAAACCTCCACCCATTCTTGTCATATCAACACTGACATCTTCTGGAGCTCGATCCAACAATTCTGCAACTCTTCTTGCCGTTCCCGCGGGAGTCTGGATAGGACCCACTAATCTAATATGATCATCTGTAACATCTGCAAAGAAATTCATAGGTTCCATACAGTTATGAGGCAGAAAAGGAGATTCATATACACGCTCAATAATTGTATCCGCATTTGTGAAGGCTTTTTTTACATCGCCATCTGCTCGCATTGTTTCAAAATCTTTTCCATTTAATAGATTTAAAAGTATTTTATCATGATCTTCGGTATTCTCTAATTTGGTATCTACTGCCCAGGTAACTTTTAAAGCTTTTTTACCTTGCATAGCAGACCAGGTATCCTTAGCCAAAACAGCAATTTTATCTCCGAATTTATGCACGGCTAGTACTCCAGAAACTTTTTTTGCAGCATCTGTATCAAAATCTTTAATTTTTTTCCCAAAAGCTGGAGGTCTTAGTACAGAGGCATATACCATTCCCTCTTCCTTATAATCAATTCCATATAACGATTGACCCGTAATAATTTTATCAACATCTACATTAGGAACCTCTTTTCCTATAATCTTAAAATTTTTGGGATCTTTAAGTTCGATATTTTCAGGTATTTCTAACATTGCTGCTTCTTTAACCACCTCGCCATATCCCAGTGAATCACCATTGGTATTTGTAATTATACCTTCATTGGTTTTACATTGAGCAGGATCTACACCCCATTTTACAGCGGCTGCATTAATTAGCATTTGTCTGGCGGTTGCACCAGTCTGGCGGAGCGGTTCCCATCCCTGCCGTATTGATTGGCTTCCTCCTGCTACCTGTCTTGTATAATTTTTGGTATCCAAAGCTCCCTGAGAAACCTGAACATTTTTCCAAGCTACGTCTAACTCTTCAGCAATGAGCATGGGCATCGCTGTTTTGACTCCTTGTCCAATTTCTGGATTAGGAGAAAAAATCGTTACCATACCATTATCTGCTATTTTTATAAATGCATTAAAATCATTATAGTTTAATTGAGAAATATCAGTAGCAGGTGCCACCTTAGGTTTGCAAGACTGAAACAAATTAAATCCAATCAAAATACCGCCACCCGCCAATGCAGACGTTCTTATAAATGACCTTCTGCTTAATGAAGGAATTGTTACCTTTTCCATTAGTTTACGTTTTAGATTGATTTAACTTATTGGCAGCTAACTCTACCGCCTTTTCAATTCTATTATATGCAGCACATCTACAAATATTTCCACTCATAGCATCTCTGATCTCAGAAGTATTTGGTGTAGTATTATTTTTTATAAAAGCAGCTGCAGTCATCATTTGTCCTGCCTGGCAATATCCACATTGAGGAACATCAACTTCTTTCCAAGCTAGTTGAATCGGATGAGAAGCATTTTTTGATAATCCTTCTATTGTAGTGATCTCCATATCTGTCGCTGCAGAAACTGGTAACAAGCAACTTCTGGTAGCTACTCCATCCACGTGAATAGTACAAGCACCACACTGTCCAATACCGCAACCAAATTTAGTTCCTACCAAATCAAAATGATCCCTTAACACCCATAAAACAGGTGTATTATCATCAGCATCCACAGAAAGAGTCTGACCATTTACTTTAAGTTTATAAACAGGCATGTTATTTTGTTTAAAGATTTATATTTAATTAGTCTAAATAAGATATTTATCGTTAATTTGTTATTGAATTTACTAAAAACAGTATAGACTAAATCCAACTTTAACAGACCTTTAGGTTATACATTCGACTGTATTTTAAATTTCCCTTTATTATTCCGAAATTTGTAATAAAATTATTCTTTTGGCAAAACAAAAAATTATCATCACTGGTGGTCCTTCTACCGGAAAAACAGCAATCATTAATAACCTGGAAGCATCTGGCTATTTTTGTTTTAATGAATTTATTAGAAGTATTACCCGAGAAGCAATAGAAAATGATGCATCTATCAATTTTGTTTCTAATCCTATTGCATCCGTTACAGATCCTCATCAATTTAATTTACAATTGCTAACGGGAAGAATTCAGCAATATCTCGATGCTATCAAATTTGATAAAGACATTGTTTTTTTTGACCGAGGGATACCAGATGTATTAGCATATATGGATCTTTTCAATCAAACCTATGACGAAACTTTTATAAAAGCTTGTAACGATCATAGATATGATACTATTTTCTTGCTCCCTCCCTGGAAAGAAATTTTTGTTTCTGATAATGAACGTCAAGAAAGTTTTGAAGAGGCAGAACAAGTATATCATCACCTCTCCAGTACATATACCAAATTAGGATATAATTGTATCGAAGTACCTTTTGAAACTATAGAAAATCGGACTAAATTTATTTTAAGCAACTTATAAAATGTGACGGAAACATCATTAGACATATTACAAAAATACTGGAACCATCAACGCTTCAAACCATTACAGGAAGAAATAATTAATTCTGTAATTGAAGGAGAAGATACTTTTGCTCTACTACCAACGGGAGGAGGAAAATCAGTTTGTTTTCAGGTACCTGCTTTACTCAAAGATGGTATTTGTATTGTCATTTCTCCACTTATCGCATTGATGCAGGACCAGGTACAGAATCTTAGAGAAAAAGGAATCAAAGCAACCGCTTTAACCAGCGGAATAAAATACTCAGAACTGGATACCTTACTAGACAATTGTGTATATGGGAATTATAAATTTCTATATCTTTCACCAGAACGGCTACAACAAGATATTGTAAAAGAGCGATTAAAACGTATGAATATCAATGTAATAGCAGTAGATGAAGCACATTGTATTTCGCAATGGGGAAACGATTTCAGACCTTCTTATAGAAAAATAAAAATTTTAAGAGAATTAAAACCTGCTGTACCCATTATTGCTTTGACAGCATCCGCCACACCCCAAGTCGTTGAAGATATAATCATTGAATTAGATCTTTTTCAACCTAAAGTTTTTAGACAATCATTTTTTAGACAAAACTTAGGGTATATGATATTGCATACACTGGATAAGAATTATAAACTACTACAAATTTTAAAAAAATATTCTGGTAGTTCTATTATATATATCAGAAACCGAAAATCTGCGGTTGAGATTAGTGATTTTTTAAATGATAGTGGTTACACTGCTACCTATTATCATGGAGGTATTGATGCAAAAGAAAAAACGAAACGATTTAAGCGGTGGCTTCAAGAAGAAGTTCAAGTAATGGTTGCTACAAATGCCTTTGGGATGGGTATAGATAAACCAAATGTTAGAACTGTAATTCATTTTAATATTCCAGAAAGTATAGAAAGTTATTTTCAGGAAGCTGGAAGAGCAGGAAGAGATGGTTTACAATCATATGCGGTTCTTTTAAAAAATGAAAACGATATCCTTAGAGTTAAAAATCAATTTATTAAAGTATTACCAGATGTTGATTTTGTAAAATTAGTATACAGAAAATTATGTAATTATTTTAGAGTTTCTTATGGTGAAGGAGAACAAACGGTACATGGATTTAACTTTAATGCGTTTTGTAAAACATATAATTTAAATACATTATTAACGTATAATGCATTACAGTTTTTGGATCGATGCAGTATACTTACATTTATACAGCGGTTTATCAAAAAAAGTAGTATTCATATCACAAGCAGTAGTTCTCAGATTCTGAATTATCTGGAAAACAACCCTCAGTACGAAATGGTTACTAAAGCAATATTGCGTACTTATGGAGGAATTTTTGATGAAGAAGTGATTGTTAATCTCCCACTGATAGCATCAAAAGTAAATACAACAGAAACAAAAGCCATTGCCATATTAAAAAATATGCAGGATGCAGAGTTATTAGAATTCAATTATGCATTAACAGATGCAGAAATTGTTTTTTTAGTTCCCAGAGAAGATGACCATACCATTAACGGAGTAAAACCTCACATTAAAGAACAAAGTGTATCTAAAATTAAAAAGGTACGTGCTATGATCAATTTTGTTGAAAATGGAAATATGTGTAGAAGTATACAATTGCTCTCCTATTTTGGTGAAAAAGAAGTTGAAAATTGTGGTATTTGTAATGTCTGTATTGAAAGAAAAAAGATTCAGGTAGATGTCACTAAAATACGAAAAGATATAATTGCCTTACTCCAAAAAAAGCATTTATCATCCAGAGATATTATTAATCTTTTAGAGTATCCTGAAGAATCAGCTCTGGATGTATTAAGAGAGTTAAATGAACATCATATAATTAAGATCAATCAAAATAACAACTATCAATTAGTATAAAGGTCATGAAAGATTTACGAATTCTATTTATGGGTACTCCTGATTTTGCAGTAGCAACCCTTAAAACAATCATTGAACATAACTATACCGTTGTTGGTGTAATTACAGCTCCAGATAAACCTGCCGGAAGAGGAAGAAAAATAAAATCATCTGCAGTAAAAGAATATGCAATTTCTCAAAACCTGCACGTGCTACAACCCACAAACTTAAAAGATGAACAATTTCTGGAATCATTAAAGAACCTAAAAGCAAACCTACAGGTAGTGGTAGCCTTTAGAATGCTTCCTAAAGTAGTCTGGGATATGCCACTATATGGCACTTTTAATTTGCACGCCTCATTACTTCCTGATTATAGAGGAGCAGCACCAATCAATTGGGCAATCATAAATGGAGAGGAAAAAACCGGGATTACCACTTTTTTTATTGATGAGAAAATAGATACTGGTAAGATTATTTTACAAAAAGAAGTTGCTATATTAAAAGATGACACTGCAGGAAAACTACACGACAAATTAATGATTAAAGGAGCTTCTCTGGTTATTGAAACACTAAAAGCAATAGAAAATGACATTGTAGAAACAATTAAGCAATCAGAAAAAGGTATATCAAAAACTGCTTATAAATTGCACAAAGACAATACAAAAATAGATTGGAATGATACTATGCAATCAATTTATAACCATATCCGTGGGTTAAGTCCTTATCCTACTGCCTGGTGCCTACTTACTAACAAAGGAAAAGAAGAAGCCGTAAAAATTTATGAAGTATTAATAGAGAAAGAAACTCACGCTCATGATACAGGAAAAATTATAATAGAAAACACTTCGATAAAAGTCGCTGTAAAAAATGGATATATTACCATTACTAAACTTCAGCTTCCGGGAAAAAAAGCAATGGATGCTAAATCACTGTTAAACGGATACACATTTTTTAAAGATGCAAAAATGGGCTAAACCCACGCTATCACTAGAGTAAGAAAATTCGTAAAAAGGATATAGGTTTATTAACAATCGTATTGAGTTATCAACAAAACCCCGTATTTACTGGGCTAATCCTTGCAAGAATGATAAATCCGTATAAATTTGTAGAGCGTTTAACAAAGTTTGGTTTAACCAACAATTTAATTTAAAAACATAATTATGAACAAAACAGAATTAATTGATGCAATGGCAGCTGACGCTGGAATCACAAAAGCAGCGGCAAAAAAGGCATTAGAATCTTTTTTAGGAAATGTTGAAGGTTCACTTAAAAAAGGTGGTCGTGTTTCTCTAGTAGGATTTGGATCTTGGTCAGTTTCTAACAGAGCTGCAAGAGAAGGTAGAAATCCTCAAACTGGAAAAACTATCAAAATTGCAGCTAAAAATGTTGTAAAATTCAAAGCTGGAAATACATTATCTGAAGCAGTTAACTAATATATGTATTAGTTTTAATACTATAGAAAGCTCCCAATACGGGAGCTTTTTTTATTGCATATCAATTATTTATCATAATGAACTATCTTAACCTAAGGATATGTTTATTCCAAATCTAAATATCTTTATCCTACGCGCAATACCCAAAAGGAAACCAAAAAGAAAATTCCATTGATTAAAAACCACTTATAACTATACTGATAAACAATTAAATAAGATCATAAAAATGCAGTTAAGAGTTATTTAATAGCATGAAATGAATTTCTGGCAAGGCTAATGGTGTTTTTATACTGATTCTTCAAAAAACCACTAAAATCATACATAAAGCATATGCTTTTTGTGATAAAATCCTACAATAAACGCGGATACCCTTTGATTATTAAAAATAATTATTTAGTTTTAGTATACCTAATTAATTCATATGATATCACTTCAACCAGCAAAAGGACACTTATTGATTGCTGAACCATCCATTATTGGCGATGTTTCATTTAATCGTTCTGTTGTACTACTTGCAGATCACGGAAATCAGGGATCTATTGGTTTTATCATGAATAAACCATTAGACTATATTCTTTCTGATTTGGTTCCTGAAATTGAATCTGAATTTAAAATTTACAATGGTGGTCCGGTAGAACAGGATAATTTATATTTTATTCACAAAGTTCCTAATTTAATACCCAATAGTGTAGAAATTTCATGTGGAATTTACTGGGGTGGAGATTTTAGTATTGTATCAGAATTGATTGCAGAAGGTAACATAACTCCCAATGAAATCAGATTTTTTCTTGGATATTCTGGTTGGGATGCCACACAATTAAATCAAGAATTAGAAGCAAATTCGTGGGTAATCGTAGAAAATACCTATAAAAAAAATATTATAAGTAAAGAGTATAATTCTTTTTGGAAAGAAAAAATGATCGAATTAGGAGGAGATTATTTAATATGGTCAAATGCTCCTGAAAACCCAAGTTATAACTAACATCTTACTAGATTAATATTTATTTCATTATGCTTTTAAAACAAGTTTGTTCGATCTAGACACAAACTTGAAATAAAACACTATGCTCCTATTCGTATTCTTGCGTTTAACATTCCTAGTAACTTTCTGGAAACTAAAGATTCATATGTCTTTTTTCTAAATTTTGTAATTGGTTGAATTCCTGTGATCACATTGGTAATAAAAATTTCATCCGCCTTTTGTAATTCAAAAGGAGAAATGGATATTTCTTCTACGGTATAATCATCTAATTTCTCAAGAATTCTTAATAATTGAGTCCTTAAGATACCCTTCAAACAACCATCTGCAATAGGAGGCGTTTTTATTACATTACCCTTTACCAGAAATAAATTACCATTCAATCCCTCTAATACCATTTTATTAGTGTTCAATAATAAACAATTTTCAAAACTATTTTCCTTAGCAAAAATACTTCCAAGAATATTAACTATTTTGTTATTAGATTTTAGTGTAGATAACAAGTCTGGTGCTATATAATGATCTTTAAACAAAGTTACCTCATACGGGTTATTAGAAATTGTATAAAATTGCCCCACCAATGGTGTAACAACAATCATGTAATCCACGGTATTTGTAACAGGAGTATACAAACCTCCTTGCTTTCTATTTACAATAATTTTAGCTCTAACAGAAGAATTAGTGAGGTGGTTCTCCTCAATAAGCTTACATATCTCTTCATGTAAAAACTCTGGGGTAAAGTTCATAGGAATCTCCATTCTTAGAATCCTCATAGAAGCCATGAGTCTAAAATAATGATCCTCCCAGAAAAGAATTGTACCCGCATTAACACGTATTGTCTCAAACAATGCATCCCCATAGGCATATCCTCTGTTATTAATAGATAATGAAGATTCATTATCAGCCATTACATTTCCATTTATATTGACCATAAATTTGATAGGTAAAATAGGTAACACTTACACAGTATCTTAAAAACCGTAGCTATCCTTAAAAAAAAAGCTCCTGATTTACAGGAGCTTTGTAGCGAGAGGGGGGCACGATCCCCCGACCTCCGGGTTATGAATCCGACGCTCTAACCAACTGAGCTACCTCGCCAAAATATGAATAAACGCATCAACGTTTCTTAATGCGGGTGCAAATATAAAAACAAAATGCATTGGTACAAACAATAAAGTGTAATTAATTTTTTTAAATACTTTTCAAATACTTTTAAAGTCAATAATTAATCTATATATTGGCTAACAAACAATTTGAAATATGTCTGAAAAAATAAAATACGAAATAGAATTTGTAATTCAATCCTCACCTCAATTATTATATCAATATATTTCTACACCATCCGGTCTATCTGAGTGGTATTCTGACAATGTAAATTCAAGAGGACAACTGTTTACATTTATATGGGATGATAGTGAAGAAGAAGCAAAGCTTTTAAACAAAAAAAACGGAGAAAGAATTAAATTTAGGTGGGTGGAAGATGAAGAAGATGGAAATGACTATTTTTTTGAGTTACGTATACAGGTGGATGAAATTACAAAAGACGTTTCATTAATGGTCACTGATTTTTCTGAAGATGATGAAATTGAAGAGAATAAAATGCTTTGGGAAAACCAAGTAAGTAATTTAAAACAAGTATTAGGCTCATCTTAACTTCATTATATTCAGTCAACATATAAAATATAGATCCCTTATAGCAATGGTTATAATTTAATTTTAATACTATTCTTATATGGGATTTCTATATTTAAAATAACATTGTTATAATCACTAATTTACATCTACACAGAAGACTACTAAAAATCACTGCCTTCAATTTTATATCTAAAATTCTTATTCTATTAGGTAATACAAAATAGCAAAAATCTTTTTTATTTTTAAAATAAGGTTAATATCGAAATATTTATTCTTTAATAACTACAATACTACTCTAATAATATTTTTACGATATACTTCTTCTAAAGAATTTTAAGTCTGTTAATCCTAATATAGTATACGATCATTTTTATAACACAACACCCCTAGTTCAATTTCAGGTTTAAAAACAATGATTTATAATACACTGATACTTATCAGAAAACAAAAATCTTTACTGATGAAAAATTAATAATTCCACCACTTTCTTTAAAAATAAAATCTACATATAAATGTTATAAAAAATATAATATTTATTAAATATTATTTAAATTAAGTCTAAATAAAGTTGTGAGTTCTTATTTGATAGAATATATTTGCAACCCTATTTAAAACAAGTCCAAATAATAATAAGATGAAGAAAATAGTTATCAAATTATCCTTTTTAAGCCTTTTGGCTTTAACATCAGTAGCTTGCTCAAGTGATGATGACACCGATAATGGATCTGGTGCTACCGTTGAAAAATCAGCTGTTATAGAAAATTACGCTGATTTAGTTTTACAAAATTATCTAGATGCTTTTAGTGGAGCCGTAGCATTAGAAAATTCATTGAACAAATTTGTTGAAAATCCAATAAAAGAAAATTTTGATATTGCAAAAAATGCCTGGATTGCATCAAGAGAGTCTTACGGACAAACTGAAGCTTTCCGTTTTGCCAATGGTCCTATTGATACAGGAGATGAGCCAGAAGGATTACTTAATGCATGGCCTCTAGATGAGAACTATGTGGATTATGTGGAAGGTCTTGATGACTCTGGAATTATAAATGATTTAGTAAATTATCCAACCATAGATATAGAAACACTTGAAGGATTAAATGGTCAAGGTGGAGAAGAAAATGTAAGTGTAGGATACCATGCAATCGAATTTTTACTTTGGGGTCAGGATTTAACAGATCCATTAGATAAACTTCCGGGGCAGCGACCTTTTACAGATTTTGTTGATGATGGAACTTCAGCTAATCAAGATAGAAGAAGAACATATTTAGTAGTTTGTGCTGAGTTACTAAAAAATAATTTACAATCACTAATTGACGAATGGAAAGAAGGAGGAGCGTATAGAGATACTTTTCTTGCTTTAGATGAAGATGAAGCTCTTAAAAATATTATCACAGGTATCTCTACGTTATCAAAATCAGAGTTAGCAGGAGAACGTATCTCTGTAGCATATCAAAATAAAGATCAGGAAGACGAGCACTCATGTTTTAGTGACAATACACATAGAGACATCAGATTAAATCTTCAGGGGATTGCTAATGTTTATCGTGGATCTTATAGCACTTCTATTGATGGAGCTTCTTTAGAAGATCTTGTAACACAAGCAGATCCAACTGTAGGCGCTAAAATAACAGCATTATTAGCAGCGGCAGAAGTAGCTGTAGAAGCAACTGCTATTCCTTTTGATTTTGCAATTTCTGATGATAGTGAACGTCCGGCTGTTATCGCTTCTGTACTTGCATTACAAGATCTTGGTGATAGTTTTGTAGAAGGTGGAACTGCAATTGGTATTGCTGCTTCTTCAGAATTGCCTGACTAATTAATTATCTTAAACTAATAAGTATATAAAATCAGAACCCTTATTTTTGGGGTTCTGATTTTTGCAGTAAAAAAAATATAAATGCGGTATTTAAATCATGTAATTTATATAGCTCAATCATTATTATTAGTATCACTATTTAGTTGTCAAAATGATGATGACTATATCCCACTAGTAGCAGAAGAAAGAGAAGCATTTTCTGGAGGAGAGACTACGGTTTTTGATGTTTCAGCAAATGCATTTGGCTTTCAGGCTCCTAATATTGGTCAAGAAAATGGTTTGGTATTTTTTTTAGGTAATTCTTTATTCAATCAAAGTTGGGTTACTGCGCCTGCATCTACAACAGCAAGAGATGGATTAGGCCCCCTTTTTAATTCCAGATCCTGTTCAGGTTGTCATTTTAAAGATGGCCGTGGCCGTGCACCTCTTTTTGATGGTGAATTATCCCATGGATTACTACTTAGACTAAGTATTCCAGGCAAGGGAATAAATGGAGAAAACATACCTGACCCTGTTTATGGAAGTCAATTTCAGGATCAAGGCATACAAATTGTTGATAGCGAAGGTAATATTAAGGTAACCTATCAAAATATTAGTATCACTTATCCAGATGGTGCTACGATAAATTTACAAAAGCCTACTTATTCTTTTGAAAATCTAAGCTTAGGAACTATGTCTGATAATATCCAGATATCACCACGTGTAGCTAACCAAATGATAGGTTTAGGGCTGTTAGAAGCTGTTCCAGACGCTACACTTCTTGGATTTGCTGACGAGTCTGATAGCGATAATGATGGAATATCAGGAAAACCTAATTATGTATATGATGTGGCTTCTAATTCTTTACAACTTGGGCGTTTTGGGTGGAAAGCTAATCAGCCTAATCTTAAACAACAAATTGCAGCCGCATTTGCCGGAGATTTAGGAATTACAAGTTCCCTTTTTCCAGAAGAAAATTGTCCATCTTCTGTGGATTGTGATACACTTGCCAATGGTGGAACTCCAGAAATAACAGATGACAACTTAGATACCGTTACTTTATATTCTAGTACATTAGCTGTTCCTGGACGAAGGAATCATGATGAACAACTTATTTTAGAAGGAAAACAGCTATTTGAACAAGCTCAGTGTATTGCGTGTCATATTCCTAAAATGGAAACGGGAGCACATCCTATTCCAGCATTAGAGAATCAAATTATCTATCCATATACAGATTTATTATTACACGATATGGGTAACGATCTGGCAGATAACACTCCGGATTTTGATGCTAATGGAAATGAATGGAGAACGCCTCCTTTATGGGGAATTGGACTTATTGAAGCAGTAAATGGGCATTCTAATCTGTTACACGATGGACGTGCAAAATCTATCGAAGAAGCGATTGTATGGCATGGTGGAGAGGCATCTGCATCTAAGGAAGCTTTTATGAATTTTAATGTAGAAGAAAGAACTAAACTTATAGACTTTATAAAATCGTTATAAATGAATTTTTCAATAAAAAAAATCTCGATTGTATCGTGCATATCAGGAATTCTAATTTTTTCTCTTTGTTTGATTAGTTGTGAAGAAAATGGAGTTTCTGAATCGGCTGCTACTATCCAATATCATCGTAGTGCGCAGCTTACCAATATCTACAATAATGAAATCTCAGTTCTGACTAAAGCATTTATTAACGAAACAGAATTACTGCAACAGTCTGCCATTACCTTTCAGCAATCTACAACATCAGAAAATCTGGATGCTACTATAGCACTTTGGAAATCTTCTCAATCGCTTTGGAAACAATTAGAATTATATGATGTAGGAGCTATAGAAAATACGTTTATTAGTTCTGAAATTAATTTCTGGCCAACAAATGAAATCTTCATTAATGATAATATATCTGGCACAGCTACTATTAACGAAGCATTGATTACCTCTTTAGGCGCCTCTTCTAAAGGAATTTCTGCGATAGAATACCTTCTGTTCTCAGGAGATGAAAACACTCAGATATTAAATTCTTTTACAACTTCAGAAAATGCAGAAAGAAGGAAACAATATCTGACGGGTCTTACTCAAAATTTATCTGCAAAATCAAAAGAACTTAATGATCATTGGGAAAACTATGAAGAAGACTTTACATCTTCATTAGAAAATGGAATTAGTGGTACACAAAATCAGATGATCAATGCTATGATCACCTTAATTGAGGAGATTATTATTACTAAATTAGGAAATCCACTAGGAGATACTAATGGAGGAATTATTGAAGCAGAACGTCTGGAAGGATATTATAGTGAATTCTCCAAAGAAATTATTGAGCAACATGTAATATCTTTAGAAAGATGCTATCTTGGAGATTTTTCTCAAACTCCTTTCAGAATAGGGTTTGATGATTTTTTAATCTTATCTGGTCGAGAGATTTTAGCAAATCAGATTAGTGATCAATTTGCTGTCTGCAAAGAAGAATTAGCCTCTATTAGCGGTTCATTAGAAGATGAAATCATTAAGAATCCTGATGCCGTAAATGATTTAAAAGATACCTTTAGAGATTTACTAGTATTAGTAAAAGTGGACATGGCTAATATTTTAGGCTCTACCATTACTTTTAATGATAATGATGGGGATTAAAACCTTATTTTTATTTCTTAACAAATCAACTTCAATTTTACCTCTGGCTATTTTCAGAATGGCGTTTGGTTGTTTACTCTGCTTTTCTCAAATTAGATTTATATATAAAGGATGGATTGAAGCCTGCTATATCCTTCCAGAATTTCATTTTACCTATCAATATTTTGGGTGGGTTAAGCCTTTTGGTTTAACTACTATGTATGTAATTGTTATACTCAGTGCAGTTTCTGCATTGTGTATTGGATTAGGATTACTATATCGATTTGCTACTCCACTATTTTTTCTTTCATTTACATACCTTGAACTAATAGAAAAATCCTGGTATCTTAATCATTACTATTTTGTTTCTCTTGTAGCCTTTTTATTGATATGGGTACCCGCACATCGTAAATATTCACTGGATGCAAAAATTTTTTCTAAGATAAAAATAGATAGTATACCGCTATGGACCATTTTTATTTTTCAATTACAATTAGCAATCGTATATTTTTTTGGAGGTATTGCAAAACTAAAGTCAGACTGGTTGCTGGAAGCACAACCGTTAAAAATCTGGTTAAAAACACGTACGGATATTCCTATTCTGGGAAGACTATTCGAATATGACATCACTCCTTATATTTTTAGTTGGACCGGTATGTTTTATGACCTATTAATTCCATTTTTATTATGGAATAGAAAGTCAAGACCTGTAGCATATATTTTTGTGGTTACTTTCCATGTGCTCACCTACCTCTTATTTAATATCGGTATGTTTCCGTGGTTAATGATCGCAGGTAGTTTAATTTTTATCACATCTGAAGAGTGGATACTACTCTTCAAAAAACTAAATATCGGTGTTAGATCAGTAGCCAATCATACTACTTTATCTACTTCTCAACGATCTAAGAAACCTATACTCATTATAATTACATTTTTTTTTATTATTCAATTAATACTTCCTTGGCGTCATTTTGCATTAACAAATAATGTACTCTGGACTGAAAACGGTTTTAGATTCGCCTGGCACGTAATGGTAATGGAAAAGAATGGTTTTACAGAATTTACAGTAACTAATAAGGATACTAACAATCGTTTTACCGTCTATCCATCACAATACTTAAGCGTAATACAAGAAAAACAAATGAGTTTTCAACCAGATATGATATGGCAATTTGCGCATTATATCAGGGATATTTTTGAACAGAAGGGAATAAGTAACATTGCTGTCACAGTGAACTCTAAAGTATCATTAAATGGAAGAACTTCCAGAACCTATATCGATCCAGAAATTGACCTGTTACTCATACGATCAGTAGACGACATATATGATCATATTATAAAGTACTAAAAATTTATCCCCTTCATACACAGTAGCATTATGAAGGGGAGCTAATTAATTTTATACATTCTTACTTTAAAAGTGCCTGTAATTGATCAAAATCTACTTCTTGCTGATTACCGGATTGCATATTTTTTATAGTATACTTGTTATTTTCCATTTCTGATGTACCTGCTAAAATTACAAAAGGAATAGTTCTGTTATTCGCATATTTCATTTGTTTATTCATTTTGGAGCTATCGGGATATAACTCTGCTATGATTCCATTATTTCTGAGCTTACGGATGGTTTTGAAACAATAGAACGCTTCTGCTTCACCAAAATTAATAAACAACGCTTTGGTAGAAGGAGCCACTGTTTCTGGAAATAATCCCAGCTCTTCTAATACCAAATAAATTCTATCCAATCCAAAAGAAATTCCTACCCCGCTTACATTTTTAAGTCCGAAAATACCTGTAAGATCATCATAGCGACCTCCTCCACCTATAGAACCCATATTTATCCCATCAGGGGCTGAAACTTCAAAAATTGCTCCCGTATAATAGTTCAATCCTCGTGCTAAGGTAATATCAAGATCTAAGGAAGCCGTAGACAGAGGGATTTCTTGAAGCGTATTTATAATAAATTCTAACTCAGCAACTCCTTTCATTCCTACATCAGAAGAACTTAATAACTCTTTTAATTGACGGATCTTTTCTGAAGCAGTTCCTGTAAAGGTAAAAAGTGGTTGTACTTTTTCTATAGCTGTTTCAGAAATTCCTTTAGCAAGCATTTCTTCTTTAACTCCCTCCTCACCTATCTTATCCAGTTTATCTAATGCAACGGTAAAATCAATCAATTTATCACTAGCTCCAATTACCTCTGCAATACCAGAAAGAATCTTTCTGTTATTCATTTTTATAGTGACACCTTTTAATCCTAATTTTGTGAATACGGCATCATACAATTGAATAAAATCTACTTCTTGCCATAATGATTTACTTCCTACCACATCTGCATCACACTGATAAAACTCTCTAAATCTACCTTTTTGTGGTCTGTCAGCGCGCCAAACGGGTTGGATCTGGTATCGTTTAAATGGAAAATCAATTTCGTTTTGATGTTGAACTACATATCTTGCAAAGGGTACTGTCAAATCGTAACGCAAAGCCTTTTCTGAGATTAAACCCGTAAATTTATTTAGTTCTATACGTTCATCAGATTCAATTTTATCCGCAGAGTTATTTAAGAGTGTATCAATACTTTTTGGTAAATTAATTTTATTTTTATTGAAAAAGAAATTTCCCGAATTCAATATCTTAAAAATCAATCGATCTCCTTCTTCTCCATATTTACCCATTAAAGTATCACTATTTTCGAAACTAGGAGTTTCTATTGGATGAAAACCAAACAACTGGAACTGTTCTTTTATAATACTCGTTATATAACTTCGTTTTGCTATCTCTATTGGTGAAAAATCTCTTGTTCCTTTGGGTATTGATGGTTTTTGCGCCATGCTGTATTATTTAATATTCTTAGATTAATAAGGGTAGTCTTACCATATATCGGCATTGTATACACTACCATTTTTTATAACGTGTAAATATCCAAAAAAGCTTTAAAAATAAAGACTAAAAACAGAAAGACTTTTTACTTCTATCTATAAAACTTACTTTTTTGAGTAACTTTAAACACATTTTGTAGTCATATACATAACAAGATCTTAATTAACGCTATATGTTTTCACTTTTCAGAGAGAATATTCGTATTGCATTAGACTCCATAAGAGGACAGCTTTTACGAACTACCCTTACTGTTCTCATCATTGCCATTGGTATTACTGCTCTGGTAGGTATTCTGACCCTTGTAGGTGCTTTAGAAAATACTATTTCGGGAGATTTTGCTTCAATGGGTGCTAATACTTTTAATATACAACGGTATGAATTCTCCACAAGAAACAATCGTACCCGTGAAAAAATAAATCCAATTATTAATTACCGAAATGTACGAGAGTTTAAAGATAAATTTCAATATCCTTTTTCAAAAACTTCTATTTCTTTCAAAGGAACAAGCACTGCTGAGGTTACGTATGACGGTGAGAAGACCGACCCAGAAGTTTCAATAGTAGGAATTAATGAAAATTACCTTGATAACACAGGAACTGAAGTTGAAAATGGTAGAAATCTTACTTTTTTTGATGTAGAAAACAACAGCAATGTTTGCTTAATTGGATCTGATTTTAAAAAAAACATCTTTAAATATGTTGACCCGATCAATAAGATCATTAGTGTGAGAGGTGTCAAATTCAAAGTTGTAGGTGTACTGGAAAGTAAAGGAGCTACTTTTAGAAACAATCAGGATCTTAGAGTACTGATTCCGCTACAGGTTGCGCGCTCTATTTTTACACTACCTAATATTGATTACAAAATAAGTGTCAAAGTAGATGACAAGCAATATATGGAAGGTGCTCAGGACGAAGCAATCAGTACGTTTAGAAAAATCAGACGATTAAATCCACTTGAGGAAAACAATTTTGGTATAGAACGTAGTGATGATCTTTTAAACAGAATTGCGTCTATCGGAAGTGCTCTTAATATTTCTGGATTTATCTTAGGAATTATTACGGTATTCGGATCCTCCATTGCGTTATTAAACATCATGCTCGTTTCTGTTACAGAAAGAACCAGAGAAATAGGAATACGAAAAGCATTAGGCGCTAAAAGAAAAGCGATTGCCCTACAATTTTTTATTGAATCTATTACCATAGCTCAGCTTGGAAACTTAATAGGGATAGTTGGTGGTATCGTTGCTGCATTTTATGTAACTCAACAATATG
Organism: Aquimarina addita; assembly: GCF_039539305.1. Classification (NCBI taxonomy): domain Bacteria; kingdom Pseudomonadati; phylum Bacteroidota; class Flavobacteriia; order Flavobacteriales; family Flavobacteriaceae; genus Aquimarina; species Aquimarina addita. The sequence goes on from NZ_BAABCW010000006.1 coordinate 90,958, forward strand.
ACCTAACATTTTATATCCCTTGGAAAATAATGATTCTGGCTTCGTTTGTGTCGCTACTAGTAGGGTTAATATTCGGTATATACCCAGCTATAAAAGCTGCCAAGCAAGATCCAATTGAATCATTAAGACATGAGTGATTGTACGATTTTTTAATTACAAATTGCTTAGCATAGTCGTAACCGTAAGATAGCAGTGATGAATTTAGCTGAAGCATGTAAATTCAAGAAACAGAAATAAAAGAAGTATAATTTCCTGACTCTCAAAATAAATAGATTTTGATTCTTATGTACGGATACTTGGATCCGGTTAGTTGAATACTTACTCTTCTTTCTTCATTAACTTTTCGAAATATTTATACAACTCTCCATTAGTAATATTAGCTCCTTTTTGAATAAGTTTAAAAATATCCATTGCAGGATCCTCGCCGTATTCTTTGGTTGCATTATAAAAAACAACCTGATCATTCATTAGGTGCTCGCGTAGCCAATTATACCCTTCTGTGGTAGTTATATCAATTTCATCATTATTCACCTTAATTGCAATTAGATACATCTCGGTTCCGCCCAGATAGAAAAGATGTATCTGATCTTTAGAAAAATGCTCTAAATAATTAGCTTTACTTAATACTCCCTGCCATACGAGATCACTAAAAACATCTAACTCTTCTTCTGCTACTTCTGGTTTATTAACTTTGAGCTCCTCCCATTCATTTGCCGTAATAGATTGTGTAGCTAGAAAATTAATAAATTCTTGATGTAATTCTTCTAATTGCTCTTTAGTAAGTCTCTGGTACTTCATTTTATAAAATTTGGGTGCAAAAATAAGCATATCAATTGAATCAATAAACAATATTTTACTCTCGATTTCTTACTGTTATTGCCTTTTAGATTTTATCAAAAACATATTACAAACTCCTCATAACAAAAAAAAATCGCTCAAATGAGCGATTTTTAATATCTATACATAAAATAATATTACTTATTTTATTATTTAGCCTGTGCTATAATTTCGAAAGGTACAGTAGCAATTACTGCTCTATGAAGACGAACAGATGCTTCATACTGTCCTAAACGTTTAATAGTTCCTCCAGGTACAGTAATAAATTTCTTTTCAATCTCTATATTTTCTTTAGCTAACGCTTCAGAAACATCCGCATTAGAGATAGAACCAAATAATTTATCTCCTGATCCTACTTTAGCAGTAATCTTGATTTCGACTGCAGCAATTTTCTTTGCTACCTTCTCTGCATCTTCAATTTCTTTCTTTTCTTTAAATGAACGTTGCTTTAACGTTTCAGCTAATACTTTCTTAGCAGATGGGGTAGCTAAAACAGCTAAACCTCCAGGAATCAAAAAGTTACGACCATAACCGTTCTTCACCTCTACCATATCGTCAGCGAATCCTAGATTCTCAACGTCTTTTTTTAATATAAGTTCCATAATGTTATGATGTATTTTATTTTAATAAATCACCAACATAAGTCATGAGTGCTAAATGTCTTGCTCTTTTTACAGCAACACTCACCTTACGTTGATATTTTAAAGAAGTTCCAGTAAGTCGACGTGGTAACAATTTACCTTGTTCGTTTACAAAAGCCATTAAATATTCAGGATCTTTATAATCAATATATTTAATTCCTGATTTTTTGAAACGGCAATACTTCTTTGCTTTAGAAGTGTCAATATTTAATGGAGTAAGATATCTGATCTCTCCATCTTTTTTTCCTTTAGCTTGTTGCTCTATAGATGATGCCATAATTAAGCTTTTTGTTTGTTTCTATTTCTTCTTTTCTCTGCCCAGGCGATTGCGTGCTTATCTAAACTTACAGTAAGGTAACGCATCACTCGCTCATCTCTTCTAAATTCTACTTCCAATGGGTTGACAGCAGTTCCTGGAGCGGTAAATTCGAATAAGTGATAAAAACCACTTTTTTTGTGCTGGATTGCATAAGCAAGCTTCTTAAGCCCCCAGTCTTCTTTGGATATCATCTTGGCTCCATTAGAAATAAGAATATCTTCGTACTTCTTAACTGTTTCCTTTATCTGTTCATCAGATAAAACGGGATTCAAGATGAAAACAGTTTCATAATGATTCATAAAAATCTATTTTTAATTAAATTGGCTGCAAAAGTAAGATTATTTTTTTGATTATCAAACTAAAAATACACTTCGACGAATAACGTTTTTTGCCGATAAAAAGCTGAAAATGTTTGTGCGAATGATATATATTCATTAATATTGTAATGAATATTAACCTATGCAAGTGGAACAGACTGAATTAAAATGTGCAGTTGTAGACGATTCGAGACTACAACGTTTAGCAATTGTTAAATTAATTGATGATCATCCATCATTAGAATTAGTAGCAGAATGGAATAATGCTATTGAGACAAAAAACGGCTTATTAGATACGCCCGTTGATTTGCTATTTCTTGATATTGAAATGCCCATTCTAACAGGTTTTGATCTCTTAGATGATTTAGAAAATAAACCTCATATTATCTTTGTTACCGGGAAAACCAAATATGCTTTTAAAGCTTTTGATTATGATGCTATTGATTATTTAAGAAAACCTCTTAAAAAAGATCGATTTAATGCGGCAGTAGAAAAGGCATTAAGTATGACTCGTTTAAACTCTGAACAGTCATCAATAGAAGATGATGATTATATTTTTGTTAAGAGTAATCTTAAAAAACGTAAAATATTTTTAAGTCAACTTAAATATGTAGAAGCTCTAGGAGATTATGTAAAGTTAATTATGGAAGAAGGAGATCCTATTGTAGTTCTGGCTACGATGAAATCCTTTGAAGCAGAACTTCCGGAAGATCGTTTTTTGAGAATCCATAAGTCGTATATAGTAAATCTTGATAAAGTAGAGCGATACAACAGTAGAAATATAGAAATTGCTGATGAAAAGATACCTTTAAGTAGACATAAAAAGCATTCTCTAATTGAAGCTTTAAACAGTTAATAATTAGATACTAAAAATATATTAAATCCCACTCATATCAGTGGGATTTTTGTTTTTCTTACTTTCTAATAATTTAAGACTACTCAAAACTTCTTTACATTTTTTACAAAATATATGTCTTATTATAAACACTTTAATTTATATAAAGATTCACTTCAACTTATACCTATGATTGAATTTTCTTACTCCAAGCGGAGAAAAATTCACTAGTTCAAAAAAGGTATTCTAATAAATTAATCTTATCCTTCTTACTGGCTTTATAACTAGAACTAACTACAAAATCAAATTCTGTTGTATTAGGGTTATATTGAGTTAAGTGTAAACCTATTTATGATAAACATTTTCGATTTATGGGTAGCCAATACAAAATCAAAAACAGAAACGAAGGAATCAGGAATAATGTTGAAATAAATGAAGCCAATTCACTTAAATCTCCAAGATATTTGACATCATCATATGAAAATCTTGCTATAAATACGGTAGCTAAATATAAAATCTGGCATAAACTATAAGCGTAAAGTCCTAGTATATTTCTGCTGTAGATCATTAAAAATGCACCTACTCCTGTTCCCAGATTAGTAGCTATATAAATCCATCCTCTATAATATTCATTAGAACTTGCTAATTCTTGATAAAATACTCCTCTTAGGATCCCAAATAAAGACCCTGCAATTGTACATGTACACAAAACAATTAAAAACGCAGTATTTCTTCTTTTTTTAATCTCTGCTATTTGTTTTACTTCTGGCTTCGTACAATCAGAACACTCGTCATTATTTTCTAACTGGCCATTATGCTCCATATAAACATGTTTTTATCTTCATTATTTATTTTCTGGTGTATAGCTTTCTATTTAATATGTGTCTACATTAATCACAATCCTAACTCCTGCAAAATCTCTGACACTCTTAAAAGTAGTATGAACCTTTTTAACAGCTTCTTTAGTCTTACCCAAAGATTGACCTTGTGGGATTTTTATCAAAATATTTTTATGATATTGATTTCTTATTCTGGAAATTGGCGGAAACTCTGGTCCCAGTACATGTTCTTTAAAATACATGCGCAGAGATTTTGCTAACCATAATGTTGCTGCATTTACCTTATTATAATCTTTATGACGTGCGGTAATTTTTATAATTCTATAAAAAGGAGGATACTTATACTGATGTCTTTCTTCGATCTGATCTTTATACATACCAGTATAATCGTTCACAGATACTTGCTGTAGTATCTGATGATATGGGTTATACGTTTGGATCAACACCTTACCTCGTTTACTGGTTCTCCCTGCCCTTCCCGCGACTTGTTGCATTAATTGAAAACTACGTTCATGAGCTCTGAAATCAGGAAAGTTAAGGAGATTATCCGCATTCATGATCCCTACTAAACTTACATTTCTAAAATCCAAACCTTTTGTGAGCATTTGTGTACCAACCAGAATATCTATTTCACCATCTTCAAATTTAGTAATCAATTTTTCATAACCGTGTTTACCTCTGGTAGTGTCCTGATCCATTCTACCTATATTATAATCCGGAAGTAACTCTTGTAATTCTTTCTCTATCTGCTCTGTTCCAAAACCTTTTGTAGACAATTCCGTACTCCCACATGCCAAGCACTTTTGTAACATCGCCATATGATATCCACAATAATGACATCGCAACTGATTGCGATGGTTATGAAAAGTAAGACTCACATCACAATTAGGACATTGTGGGGAATGCCCGCAGGTATTGCATTCTATAACTGGAGAGTACCCTCTTCTGTTTTGAAATAAAATTACCTGTTCATTCTCTCTGAGAGCATCTTTGATAGCCTCTAATAGCGTATCACTAAAATGCCCCGTCATTTCTTTCTTCTTATATTTTGTTTTAAGGTCTACTAAATTTATATCAGGCATCAGAACATTACCATATCTTCTTTTAAGCTCTACTACCCCATATTTACCTTGCATCGCATTATAATATGTTTCCAGCGCTGGTGTTGCGGATCCCAATAACACTTTCGACGCGAACATACCAGACAAAACAACTGCTGTATCTCTTGCATGATATCTTGGTGCGGGATCAAACTGCTTAAAAGACCCCTCATGTTCTTCATCAATGATAATCAACCCCAAATTAGTAAAAGGTAAAAAAATTGAAGACCTGGCTCCTATAATAATTTGAGCTTTAGACGTAGTATTCTTTACATTATTCCAAGCTTCTACCCTTTCATTTACTGAGTATCTTGAATGATAGACTGTCAACTTTTCTCCAAAATATGCTTGTAACCTTTTAATTAACTGAGTAGTCAATGCTATTTCTGGTAATAAATATAAAATTTGCTTACCTTTTTCAAGTTGAGATTCAATTAGTTTGACATATACTTCAGTTTTACCAGAAGAAGTTACTCCATGTAATAAACATACATCTTTGTCTAAAAAACAAGTTCTAAGTTGTTGTAAGGCTTTTTCTTGATATGTATTTAAGTCTTTACTCAATGTAGATGAATCTCCATCAAATTGGACTCTATCAACTTGTAATTGATATTCTTCTAAAATATCTTTGTCAATCAACGTTTTTATTATAGCAGCACTACTATTAGCTGCTTTAGCTAATTCACTAATTTTTATTGGTTTATTATTTTTAGACTCCAGCATAAATAAATGCATCAAGACTTCCTTTTGTTTTGGAGCGCGTGTTAAGGATTCTAATAAAGATTGTAATGCTTGTTCTTTTGTATATTCAGCATGTAATTTTACATATCTTACGATCTTTGGTTTATATTGTTCATAAATCTCTTCTTGTACTACAATTATTTCTTTTTCAAGTAACCTTTTTATTATTGGTAACACTGTTTTCTTACCTGTAATATTCATGATTTCCTGAATACGAAGTAGACTTTGATGTTGTAATGCTTCATAAATTAAGAACTCATCATCTTTAAGAATACTTTCATCAACAGTAATTTTATCATTTTTCAAGATAATAGTTTCACTTTCTAGCAAAAAAGCACTAGGTAAAGCAGCTCTCATCACTTCTCCCTTTGAACACATATAATATGTAGCAATCCAAGACCAAAGCTCTAACTGATGACTAGTAACAATAGGAGATTCATCTAATATATGTTCAATTTCTTTTGCTTCATAGACTAATGGTGCAACTTGATGAATCTTGGTAACTAAAGCTGCATATACTTTACTCTTACCAAACTGGACAGCTACCCGCATACCTGGTTTAAGAAAAACAAATTCATCTTTATTAACACTATATGTAAATTCTTTCTCAAGAGGTATAGGAAGGATTACATCTATAAAATACGACATTCTCAGGGTATAAAATCAAAAAGGGAATATTTACTAAACACTATTAAAAATGAAAAAAAGCAGCTTTAGATTGTATAAAAATACAATATAAAACTAATTGGATTATAAAAAACGGATAAAAATACAAAGTTACTTTAACACATCATAAACCGTATTAATTTACATAGCCATCGTTATAAAAGTAAACCACCATACTAACTAGGTAAAAAAAACTTTAAATAATTCTTTTCTCGTTATCTATAATTGTATAAAGCAAAAAAACCTGACAGAGTAAACGATCAGGCTTATTAATAGATTCTATTTATTATTTATTATTGACTCAATCCCAGCATTCCTCCTTTTATTAATTTACAGGCTGGTTCATTACCTAACCAAATTTTAAAAAGTGCATATTTAAAATCCCTGCCTTCAATAAATCCTAGTTCTTCCCCATTTTTGAATGTTTTGATTCCTTTTCCTTTTATATATACTAAATCAAAATAGTCGTTTATCTGCATTGGAGAAGAAAATAGTTTAAGAAAATCATTAATTCTATCATCCATATTCTCAGTATTACCAAATAAGGCATCATCAAAGCCTTTACGAAATACTTTAATCATTCTAGAATTTGTAACTTTTTTGGAAACTATATTCAGCCGTATAGACATCGGTTCATCAGAATCAAGAATTACTTTAGGATCATTGAATTTTTGTTTTGTATATAATCCTCCAGAATACGTATCTATTCCAATTATTGAGCGCATTCCTGCACCATTAAGTGTTAATTCTTCTTCACCAAAGGTAACTTTATAAGGTAATACTACATCACCAATCCTCACTTGAGCTGTAACAACAGAAGTTAGCAAGAAAGCTAGAATAAAAGTAGTTATTATTTTCATAGTTAATTTATTTTAGATTACAGATATTTAGTTCGGTATTCTGTAATAAACTAACAAAAAAATAAAAAATAATTAAAAAGCAGGGTTCATATTGACTACTAACTATATTATGAAAGAGCTATTTATAGATTAATAAATACAAAATAATTTTTATTTTACTCTAATCCAGTTTTGAGTTCTATAAAAGAAAGCAATATATCCTCTTACATTTAAGACATCCTGATTATCTTCATCAACCCATATTTTACTAGTATATATTTTTCCATTTTCGGGATCGAGAATAGTTCCATCTTCATATTCATTTCCGTCTTTTGATAGATTTTTTATGATTACTAATCCTTCGATTGGTTTTCCATAATCGCTACCTTCACATTTAATACAAGTCTTATCTCTATCAGATTCTTTTAATATTCTTTTAATTTTACCAAAATATTGATTTCCTTGTTTATAGATTTCTACAATTGATTTAGCCTCACCAGTGGCATCATCAATCGTTTTCCATTCACCAATAATTTTTTCTTGAGCAGTGGCAATAGTTGTCATAAAAACAACCACTATGATAATAATTCTAGATATATTCATATTATATTTTTATTTATTTTTACACAATTATAAACAAAAAAGTTATCCATAAACAGGATAACTTTTTATAATATTTCAAAAAAAAATTATTGCAGACCTAGCATCCCATTCTTAATCCCCTCGCTAGCAGGCTCATCACCCAACCAAATTTTAAATAATGCATATTTAAAATCTCTTCCTTCTATAAGTCCTAATTCTTTTCCATTTTTAAAAGCTTTTACACCTTTTTCTTTGATATATACAAGATCAAAAACATCTCTTTTTACAATTGGCTCTGAGAAAAAACCTATAAATTTATTTATTCTTTCATCTAAACTCTTAGTATTTCCAAAAGTTGCTTTTTGAAATCCATCATTAACAGCTTGAATCATTTTTTTTTGTGTGACAAAACCTGATACAATATTTAATTTTATTGCCATTGTCTCATCTGCATCCAGAATCGCTAGTGGATCTTTAGTCTTGCTCTGCAAATACAACCCACCTGCATATAAATCAATCCATAGCATTTCACGAAGACCTGCGCCATTTAACTTAAGCTCTGTACCTTCAAAAGTTTCCTCATAAGGTAAAATTGCTTTACCTACCCTAATTTGTCCAATAGCACTAGATAAAGAAATTAATGCTACTATTACTAAAATAATTTTTTTCATTACTATGATGTATTAGGTGGGGGTATGTTATTATGTATTTTAAAAAATCGATGTAAATATAAACACTTAAAGCTATGCTAGCATAATAAATAATGTTAAAATAGACAATTATATGCATTTAATCGTAAAAAACGATCCGTTCAACCTATATATCACCAAGCATCTCATCTTTCAAACCTCCATCTGCTGGTTTCTTACCTAGCCAAATATTAAACAACGCTTTTTTGAAATCCAACCCTTCTATAGTTCCTTTTTCTATATTGTCTTTATAAAGGACCATTCCTTTACCTTTAATATATACAAGATCATAAATCTGTCCTACTTCAATTTCATCTTTCATATATCCAATAAACTGATTAATTCGTTTATCTAAAGATTTAGTATTATAATTAGTTGCCTTATCGAATCCATCACGCAGCGCTGATTGCATTTTACTTTTAGACATCATACCTGATAAAATATGTAGCTTAATAGCCATCGTTTCATCTGCAGCAGCAATCTCGCTTGCATTTTTACTTTTTTTCTTTAAATACAAACCTCCTGCATAAATATCAAAAAAGAATTTCTCTCGTAATCCCGCTCCATTAATAATAAGGTTCTCTCCGCTAAAAGTAATAGTATTTGGTAAAGTTGCATCACCAATTTTAGTTTGTGCCTGTCCGGAAAAAACTGTTAGTAATGTGAATAATGACAATAAAAGGCTTATTTTTTTCATTTTTATTAATTTAATTATTTGTTTAATGCTAAATATATCAAAAAATCTTTTTTAATCTACTAAGCGATGCATTTAATTCAAAACCTAATAACAGTAAATTCGAATTAAGCCATATATAAACCATTAATATTAACATCGCTCCTATTGACCCATATAATTTATTGTAGTTAGAAAAATTATCTATATAAATCCCAAATAAATAGGTAGTTATAATGATAAGAAAAGTAGTCATAAATGCTCCCGGAGAAAAAAATCTGTGCATTCTTCCTTCTGAAGTACCAAAATAAAATAAAGTTGCTACTATTAGAAAAATCATAACTACCAGTAATCCATATTTACCAAATTGTAACCAAAACACAGCATCGTGCATGACTCCAATTTTTTCTAAATCTTCTAACAAATAAGTAAAGTACAATAGTACTATAACTGTAATTAGCAACAACGATGCCACAATTAATGATACGCCTAATGCAATAACATACTGTTTAAAAAAATTACGATTTAAGGTCACATGATAAGAATATCCAAATCCAGAGAAAACAGCATTCACACCATTAGTCATTAAAAAAATGGATAAAATAAAAACTGTAGATAAAAGACCTCCTCTAGGATTAGAAGCTATATCATTAAAAATATCTTCAAAAAACAAGGAAGACTGACGTGGCAAAGCAGAGGTAATAAATTCAAAAAGGTTTTCCTGAAAACCGTCAATATGGATGATCGGTATTAGATTAAGTAGAAAAAGAAGAAAAGGAAACAGCGATAAGAAAAAACTCCATGAGATGGCGCTTGCTCTTGCAGAAAAAGTACCTTTTAAAATACCTATAGTATATATTTCTACTAAATCATAAGCCGAAAGCCCCTCTAAACCAGGAAGAACAATTTTTTTGCCAATACGTATTAGGACATTGATTATCGGTATTTTATTTAGCTTATCCTCAACTGCTTTTGACATATATTATAGTGCTTTCAAGCTAAGATCTAAATTATGTACAGAATGTGTCAGCGCACCACTACTAATATAGTCAACCCCACATTCAGCATAGGAACGTACGGTTTTTTCATTAATACCTCCACTCGATTCTGTTAAACAGGTATCTCCTATTAATGCAACTGCTTTTCTGGTATCCTCATAATTAAAATTATCAATCAGTATTCTATATACGCCTGGTGTTTTTAATATTTCTTTAATTTCGACCAGATTTCTAGCTTCTACAATAATCTTAAGATCTCTATTCGTATCTACAAGGTATTTTTTTGTTTTCTCTATAGCTTTAGTAATACCACCCGCAAAATCAATGTGATTATCTTTTAGCATAATCATATCATATAAAGCAAATCTATGATTCTCACCTCCTCCGATTTTTACTGCCCATTTCTCTAATGCTCGAATCCCCGGTGTAGTTTTTCTTGTATCCAGAATTTTAGTTCCTGTACCCTCAATAAGTTGTACTATATGATTGGTTTTAGTGGCAATTGCACTCATTCTTTGCATTGCATTCAGAACAAGTCTTTCTGCTTTGAGTATGGATTGTGAACTACCGGAAACATAAAAAGCAATATCCCCGTGAGTAATCTGAGCTCCATCTTCTAATACAGTTTCAATTTCTAATGCCGGATCCACATATTGAAATACTTTTTTGGCAAATTCCACTCCTGCTAATACACCTTTATCTTTTACCAATAACTTAGCTTTTCCTGTTGCTGACTCAGGGATACAAGATAAAGAACTATGATCCCCATCTCCTACATCTTCTCTTATTGCATTAGCAATTATTAATTCAATTTCTTTGTCAAATTGAGTTTTAGTAATCATATTGAATAGTTATTTTTGCTAAAATAGCAAAATATGTTGGGAGTTTTAGTTGTTATTAGCTAGTCTTATAACAAACAAAAAATTACACAGTAAAATGTAATAAGAATCAAATCTATATGAATATAAAACTAATTGCAGTTGGCAAAACGGATCATAAGGAATTAGAACACCTGATACAAGATTATATAAAAAGGTTAGGATTTTATATAAAATTCACATTTGACCTGATACCAGATATCAAGAATGCGAAGAATCTTAGTGAAATACAACAGAAAGACAAAGAAGGGAAACTCATTCTAAGCAAAATATCCAATGCTGATATTATGATATTATTAGATGAAAATGGTAAGCTTTATGATTCTGTAGGTTTCTCTAAATTATTACAGAAACATATGAATAGTGGTATCAAACAACTGATTTTTATAATCGGAGGACCTTATGGATTCAGTAAAGATGTATATAATCGTGCCAATGGAAAACTATCACTATCTAAAATGACATTTTCGCATCAAATGATTCGGCTTTTTTTTATTGAACAATTATATCGTGGATTTACTATCTTAAGGAACGAACCGTATCACCATCGATAACTTTTGAATCAATCAAATGTTAAAAAAGTGAAGTTCTAAAGTTTTAAAAAAAATAGAACCTTCATTTTTAAACACTTACTTCGTGGCTGCAGTTTTAATAAGCTAAAGTAAGGTCTCCGTAATTGGATTAATTATTACATTTGTTTTTTAATCAACTTTCCAGATGTATATGACCGCATATCTAAAGCTTATTAAGTTAGATAATTTATTGTTACTAGTTATTGCACAATTATGTATAAAATATGGGTTTTTTGATCCTTTTCCTGTTGCCATAACCTTAGATAGTTTCGGGATCACATTACTAATCATTGCTACATTATGTATAGGAGCAGCAGGAAATATTATTATTGAAATCTATGATAAAGAGAAATTTAATGGCTCTGAATTATTAAATGGATCAATTTCAGAGAAATCAGCGAATCGTTGGTTTATTATTCTTAATGTAATCGGAGTACTTATCGGGTTTTATATTGCCAACTTAATCGAAAAACCTGAATTTTCAGCTTTATTTATTATTTCGTCAGGGTTATTCTATTTATACGCTTCATATCTTAAGGAGCTTGTTGTAATTAAAAATTTTACCATAGCTGTTTTAATTTCTTTGAGTTTACTTGCAGTGGGTATTTTTGATTTATTACCTGCCATTACAGACGAAAACAGAGCATCACAACAAGTTGTTTTTAGAATCATAACTGATTATACTTTTTTTGCAAGTACACTTATATTGCTAAGAGAAATCATTAAAGATTGCTATACTATTGATACAGATCATAATGCAGGACTTAAAACAATTCCTATCATTTTAGGAAAAGAACGAACCGCTAAACTTGTAAGTGGACTTACACTTATCCCTATAGGTATGATCGTTTACTATCTTTACATCTATTTATTTAATAATACGTACGCCGTATTATACGTACTTATACTATTAATTGCTCCTCTCTTATATTTTATGTTTAAAAGTTGGGGAGCTCAGATCCAAAAAGATTTTGATCTATTAAGTCGGACTTTAAAAGTTATTCTGTTCCTGACTTCAATGTTTTTATTATTTTATCAATTCACCATATTACCTTAAACTATGTTGAAAGAAATATTAAAAAATCGCACTCTAATTCTGGCTTCTGGATCTCCGAGAAGACAACAATTCTTCAAAGATCTTGGGCTTGATTTTTCTATCAAATTAAAAGAAATCAAAGAAATATACCCAGACCACCTTGAAGCAGAAGAAATTACTAACTATCTGGCAGAACTTAAATCCAAAGCCTTTACTTCATTAAATGAATCAGATATCCTCATCACCAGCGATACTATCGTATGGCATAAAAATAAAGCTTTAGGAAAACCAAAAACAATTCAGGAGGCCAAAAATATGCTTGCTTCTTTATCAGGAGATACACATAAAGTTATTACCTCTGTATGTTTCAGATCAAACACGCATAAGCGTATTATACATCAGACTACTAAAGTTACCTTTAAAACCCTGACTCCTCAGGAGATTGAATATTATGTAGATACTTTTTCTCCTTTAGATAAGGCAGGCTCCTATGGTATTCAGGAGTGGATAGGATTTATAGGTATTACTCACATAGAAGGTAGTTATTTTAACGTTATGGGATTACCGGTTCAACTTGTATACGAAACGTTAATTGATCTGGTTAAATCATAGCTTTATTGTAATTTAGTTTTATATTTTTTAATAGGCTCATTTTATGACAAGCAGGAGAAATTCAATTTCCTTTGTGAAATATAAAATAAGCTTACCAATTTTTAAGATTTAGGTTATGAAAAAATTGATCCTGATATCTGGTATACTCAGTATACTTGTGATAATTGCTTGTAGTAATGTAAGTAAAGAGAAAAATACACTTTCTGAAAAAACCAGTATTAAAGAAAGTGAAGTTATCACACAACAACTATCTGAAGAATTCAAAAAATATTGGTATGCCGGTACTGCAGAAATTTCATCTTATCAGTTAGAACAAGCTCGTTATGGCGAAATTAGAGAAGGAAAAGCTGTTCTCATCTATGTAACAGAAGATTTCTTACCATCAGTTCAAGTAAAAGCGGATCGTCAACATCCTGAGAATATCCCAGTACTAAAATTGAACAGCACCAAAAATTTTGTGACAGGTATCTACCCCTATTCAATAATGCAAAGTACTTTTTATCCCGTTTCTGATAAAAAGCACGCTATCAAAGTTTCTAGCTCCATGCAGGAATGGTGTGGGCACGTGTATACACAACTTAATAATCGTGAACAATTCGAGATTCAATCACATTCATATTTTGAAGGAGAAGCGGATCAGCAATTAGCTCTAGAAAAAAGCATTTTAGAGAATGAGTTATGGACTAAAATTCGAATTAATCCTGATAATTTGCCTGTAGGAGATTTGCAAATCATTCCATCACTAGCGTATTGCCGACTTACCCATAAAGAGATTAAGGCCTATGCTGCAAAAGTTCAGTTACAAAAAGACGCTAACATAAGTTCTTATATGATCGAATATCCGGCATTGGGTAGAAAAATTAATATAAATTTCACTACTGATTTTCCTCATGAAATTGAGAGTTGGACAGAAACTTTCAAAAGCGGATATGGTACTGATGCAAAAGAACTTACCACAAAAGGCACGAAAATAAAACGCATTAAATCTGCTTATTGGGGTAAAAAAAGTAGTAAAGATGAAATACTGCGAAAAGAATTAGGATTAAATTAATATTAATATCAATACTAGCCATACAAAACCAAAATTATGATCAAAAAGTTATCAGAATCAGAAATACAAGAACATCTTAGCACTATTGAAGAATGGGAGTATAAAGATAATGCAATACACACTACAATAGAGTTTAAAGACTTTAAAGACACCTTTTCTGTAATGACTCGTATCGCTTTTGAAGCAGAAATACAACAACATCATCCCGACTGGACAAATGTTTACAACAAATTACAAATCAGCTTATCTACACATGATGCTGGTGGTATCACAGAAAAAGATTTTAAACTAGCTAAAACTATTGATGATATAGTTACTGGCGATTCATAATTCACAACATAAAAACTAGCAGTTTCTCTATTTTAATTTTTTAAAACCTAAAGCTAACAAATCAAATAAGTTTCCACCTGAAGAAAAAAAATTAACACTCAAACCAGCTTATTAATTTAATAGACAGCACCTATCTCCACCTACTCTTTAAGCATAATAAATAGTTGGTAAAATCTTCGTTTCTACTTATGTTTGTAATAGATTTTTTAAAATTTAATTATGGGAAGAGCTTTTGAGTTTAGAAAGGCACGTAAAATGAAACGTTGGTCAGCAATGTCCAAAGCGTTTACTCGTATTGGTAAAGATATTGTAATGGCTGTAAAAGAAGGTGGACCAGATCCCGATTCTAATTCACGTCTTAGAGCGGTAATACAGAACGCCAAATCTGTCAATATGCCCAAAGATAATGTAGAACGTGCCATCAAAAAAGCTTCTGATAAGGATCAAAGTGATTATAAGGAAGTACTGTTTGAAGGGTATGCTCCTCATGGGATTGCAATTTTGGTAGAGACTGCTACTGATAATAATAACAGAACCGTAGCCAATGTTAGATCATATTTTAATAAATGTGATGGTAACTTAGGGACCTCGGGTTCTGTAGAATTCATGTTTGATCATACGTGTAATTTTAGAATTAATAGTGAAGGACTGGATCCAGAAGAATTAGAATTAGAGTTTATTGATTTTGGTGCTGAAGAAGTGTTTAAAGATGAAGACGGAATCTTAATTTATGCTCCGTTTGGTAGCTTTGGTGCTATCCAAAAAGAACTGGAAAGCAGAGAGATTGAAATTCTATCTTCTGGTTTTGAACGTATTCCTCAAGTGACTAAAAAACTGACTCCTGATCAGGCAGCCGATGTAGAAAAATTATTAGAAAAAATAGAAGAAGATGATGATGTACAAAATGTTTATCATACCATGGAAGAATCCACTGCAGAGTAATAAATAGAAGAAGCTTTACTATAACCTTATTAGTTTTTAACACTTTTTTACTAATTTTGATCATTAACATATTTATTAAACATTCATTATGAAAAAAATTATTTAGTTATTTGTTTTAAGCTGTGCTATGGTTCTATCTTCTTGTTCAAAAGATGATGATGGTGATGATGGCGTAGCAGCAGAAGGAACTATCGTTGTTGATGGAACAACTGTTAACATTGCCAGTTCAATTATAGAAGATTATGGATCTTTTGAAGGCTTCTACAATTACGATTTTATTTTAACTGGTGCCTCTGGCAATGAGCCATATATTTTATATTTTGAATTATTTTCTCCGGTTGAGGAAGGAGATGAAGAATTTAAAACTGGTACTTTCCAATATACCAGCGATGAATCTCCTACTGAAGCAATATTTTATTTTAACAATGTATTTATATCCAAAGGCGATGAAATCCAAAATGAAACGGGTAGATCCGCTACTAGTGGAACGATAACCGTTTCTGGAAGTGGAAGTAATTATAAAGTCATAGTAGATGTGACATTAGAAGATGACGCTGTACTTACTGCTAATTATGATGGAGCTTTTATAATTAATGATGAGAGTTACTAGTATAAAATAGTATATATAATTTAAAAAAGAGTCTGAAATAAATTTCAGACTCTTTTTTTGTCATGAAAAACTAAGAATATCGACTATTCATTAAATCTCTAAAAATGAATAAATTCTTTTTAACTATATGCTTTTTGATTGTTTTACAATCCTCTGCACAACAGTATATGGATACTGCAAAAATTAGCGAGATTATAAATAAACATTCAGATACACTTACCGGAACATTAGGAAACTGGCAATTTATTTATAAAGAAGTTCCTATGATATGTATTACTGATGCTACAAATAACAGGATGAGAATTATCGCACCGATAAGAGAAGCCAGTAATCTTAACAAAGAACTATTATTAGATGCAATGACTGCCAATTTTCATGCAGTTCTTGATGTGAAATATGCGATCTCTAATGGTATTCTATGGTCAGCCTACATACATCCTCTTAAGGAACTAACATCAGAACAAATAGAGAGTGCTTTATCTCAGGTATATTTTGCCACAAAGAATTTTGGAACTACATTTTCTAGTACAGAATTAATCTTTGGCAACACTAATGAGAAAAAGAATCCAGTTTATCAAGAAAATAAAAAGATGAACGATCGTACGTTCTAATTGTAGTTATATTTCAGGATCAAAACTATAAGCTGGTATTTTACCTTGTACTCCTTTAAAGAAAGAATACATAAATGTAAGATCTTTCTCTGCGTTATCAGTAGGATAAAATGGTTTAGAGATTATATTTTGTTTTTTTCCAAAATCAAAAGTAATCATCACAATAGGTACTTGCGCTTTTTTTGCGATGTAGTAAAAACCAGTTTTCCAGGTTGCTACTTTTTTTCTGGTACCTTCGGGAGCCAAGGTTAGTCTAAGTATATTTCTCTTTTCAAATTCTTTAGCAATCGCTTCTACTTTGTTCTGACCCGATGTTCTATCTAAAGGAATTCCTCCTACCTTTTTAAAATACCATCCAAACGGCCATTTAAAGAGTTCCTTTTTGGCCATAAAACCTATATCCACATTGTCGACTTTTCTAATTAACAGACCCATATAAAAATCGTGCCAGCTAGTATGTGGAACTGCTATAACAACACATTTTTTAACATCTTTAAAACTACCTATCATTTTCCATCCAAGAAGCTTATAATAGATAAAGGAATATAACCTTCTCATAATAGTATATTAGATTATAGTCTGCGATAAATAGCTTTAAGCTTATCCGCATCTATTTTTTTACGCCAATTTTTACCAAGCGCATTCTCCCACAAGGGCTCTAGACTTAGAGCTACAGAAGTCATTGTATTTAACTGTTCTTCGGTAATGTTTGCACAAACTCCTTCTGGTAAGTTTATATTATGAACCTTTTTCATTTTTTGAAATATTGCTACTCCTTCTGGATAGTACTCCGATAATTTATCAAAAACAATACAATTACCTATTCCATGTTTTGTACCTAATACATAGGCTAAACCATAGCTCATTGCGTGTGCTACACCTACCTGAGAATATGCAATACTCATTCCTCCATGCCATGAAGCCATCATCAGTTTACCATCTGCCTCTTCTTTATTGTGATTTTCATCCAGGAATATCTCTTTACATAAATCTAATGCCTTCTCTCCATAACTCTGACTAAAAGCATTAAGATATGTGCCTTCTAACGATTCTACACAATGAATATAACAGTCCATGCCTGTATAAAACCACTGATCTTTAGGTACATCTTTAATTAGCTCAGGATCCAGTATCACCTGATCAAAGGGTGTGAAATCTGAGTTAATTCCCAGCTTACGCTCTGGTCCTGTTAATACAGTAGTTCTCGACACCTCTGCTCCTGTACCAGAGATTGTAGGTATTCCTACGTGGTATACCGACTTATTTTTTACCAAATCCCAACCTTGATATTCCGTTGAACTACCAGGATTATTAAGCATTATAGAAACAGCCTTTGCTAAATCAAGCATAGACCCACCTCCAATACCAATAATACCACTTGGCTTAAACTGAAAATCTTTATTAATTCTTGAAACTAATTCATCAACCTGAGAGGTTTTAGGCTCTTCTTTTGTAGATACATATATGATGGTGTCTGTTCCCGACAATTGAATTCTATCTTCTATAAAAGAAGTGTTTTTTTCAAAAACATCATCGATTATATAAATAAACGGCGCTCCTACTTTACGTTCTGATGAAATGATTTCACTTAATTGATTAAAACATCCATTTCCAAAAACCACTCTGGGTACCATTGGGAAATTTTTATGTACAGGACTTTTTATTTCTGGAGTAACTGTTGCTTCTATTGTTGATATATTTTTCTTATTAATAATTTCGTTTGCTTTTACTAAATCTTCCGGAGTATCGATTTCTACTCCTTCCTGATTAGTAACTACCATTTTTATATTTTTACCATATTCTAAATACCGAATACATTCTATTTTTTCTGAAGCTTCTAACGTCCTCATTGGTAATCGATAAAAATCCAGAATGGCTTGTTTTCTAAATGCATAAATCCCTTTATGCTTATAATACGTGTGTGCTACTTTTTGATCTCTTGGATATGGAATAGGTGCACGTGAAAAATATAATGCATAATCATCTTTATCCACGATTACTTTTACACTATTGGTATTCACAATATCATCCAAATCATTCATAGGTGTCATCAGACTCGCCAAGTCTATTCGACTGGCATCATCTTCATAAAAAACACTCAGTACTTTCTCTAAACTCTCTTTATCGGTAAATGGCTCATCTCCCTGAACATTAACTACAATGTCAATATCCATATTTTCAACCGCCTCCGCAATTCTATCGCTTCCGCAATCGTGTTCCTTAATGCTCATTATAGCTTTTCCTCCGTGAGAAGTTATTTCTTTAAAAATAATATCACTGTCGGTTACTACATATACATCACTAAATAGTGACGAATTGATAGCCGCTTCATAAGTTCTTAAAATAACTGTTTTACCTCCTAGATCCTGCATTAATTTTCCCGGAAATCGAGTCGCACCGTATCTCGCGGGAATCATCGCGATAGTCTTTAATTTAGTTTTGTTCAAAATTGCTTTCTTTTGCCTACCTCAAAAATAACTTTTTTAAATCAATTTTAAGAAAACAGAGAACATAGTTTTTATAAAAATTCTGATCCTAGACAAAATTATCTATAATCAACGATGCACCCAGAAAACAACACTACACTCATATATAATGTATATTTTTGTTTTTGACAGTTAAAATAATAAACAGAGTATCTACACTTGTAAAAACTTTCGGATGGATGACTTAATTTTCCCTGAAAAAATCATCTTTAAAACCTATCATATACAATTTTTCCTTGGCGCGTGTAACTGCAGTATACAACCATCTTAAATAATCTTTATTAATCCCATCAGGCAAATAAGGTTGTTCTATAAAAACTGTATCCCATTGTCCACCTTGTGATTTATGACAAGTAATTGCGTAAGAGAATTTTACCTGCAACCCATTAAAAAACTTATTATTTTTAACACCAATAAATTTTTTATATTTTGACTTCTCTCCCTCAAAATCTAATAATACCTGTTGATACAGTTTATTAGACTCTTCGTAAGATAAAGACGGTGACTCTGAGGTAAGCGTATCTAATATCAGTACCGTATCTATGGGCGGCTGATCAGGATAATCCACCATGCTCATTTTAACCTCTGCAAACCGGAAACCATACAGTTCCTTTATCGCATATATTTCCATTACTTTGATAATATCACCATTGGCAATAAAACCAGCCTGACTCTTATTATCTAACCAATAATAGTTATTCTTTACAACCATCAGGTAATCTCCTGCCGATAATTCTTCTTCCTGAAAAAGAATTCTGGATCTTATCTGCTGATTATACATATTTGCTCTTTTATTAGATCTCAAAATAATAACAGATTCTTCATGACCAGAGCTGGCATAAGAATCATTTAGTGCATCCATTATTTCGTGACCATCCACAAGCCTAATCACATCCGGATAATTAGAAATATCAAACTTAAATGACTCATAAAAACCATCGTTCAATAACTCTCTTAACAATGTAGCGTTCATCAAAATCCCACTATCCTCCGCCTGGCGTACCACTTCATCTAATTCTATCTCTGTAACCTCTTGATTAAACCCCATAGATAGTGTATCTGCATCCAGAGCGGGACTTACTTCTAATTTTACTGGCGGTAACTGCGCTGTATCCCCTATAAATAAAATTTTACAATTATGTCCTGAATACACAAACATCATCAAGTCATCCAATAAAGACCCATTTTCGAATAATTTACTATCACTAGGAGTATCAGGGATCATAGATGCTTCATCTACAATAAAAATAGTATTCCTGCTTTTATTTTGTTTCAGCTGAAACGCCATACCACCACTACTATTTTTTTTTGGATAATAAATAGCACGGTGAATGGTCATAGCATGTTTGCCAGAATAATTACTTATTACCTTAGCAGCACGACCTGTTGGAGCTAATAAAACTGAATTTAATCTTGCTTTTGACAAGTTTTTGACCAAAGTGCCTATTAAAGTTGTTTTTCCTGTACCTGCATATCCTTTTAATAAAAAAAGAGAGTTCTTAGCATTCGACAAAATAAAAACCGCCAGCTTATGAAGTACAACATCCTGTTTTATAGTAGGTTCAAAAGGAAAATCATTTTTTAATAATTGATAAAATTCTGTTTCCTTCATGAAATATATGTATTCATTATATCTTTATTCTGTTAATAATTCAAAGATACCAATGATTTTTCGGCTATAAACTTTTACGATAAAAAAAAAATTGTAGATTTGCGTATACACTAATATCTAAAAGCTAAATTAAAAAATGAAAATTGTTCTTCAATTAGTTCTATGGGTGGTAATCGCAGCATTAGGATACCTGGTATACGATTCTGTTATGGGCCCGGTTAGATTCAATAAAGTAAAAGAAGTAAGATATGCCAAGGCAATAGAAAAGCTAAAGGACATCCGAAAATCTGAATTAGCTTTCAAAACCGTTACAGGAAAATATGAAGGGAATCCGGAAAAATTGATTGCTTTTTTAGACACCGCTAAGTTTACTCTTACACAACGTAAAGATTCTAGTTTCATTCGATTTAATAAAGTATTAGATATAGATGAGCCAAGAGATACTATTGTTATTGATACGCTCGGATATGCATCTATTAAAGATTCTTTATTTAAGGATGGACCGACATATAAGGATATGATGTCTTTTAAAATTAATGATAAAGACATTAACATTGACCTAAAGTCAAGTTATATCGATAAAAATGGTATCAGAATACCTGTTTTTGAAGCTAAAGTTCGTAAAAGTGATATCTTGTATGATCTGGATAAAGATTTAGTAGCACAAGAAAACACAGTAAAATCAGTTGATGCAGTAAATGACTCTCTTGTTTCTGTAGGCTCACTGACTGAAGTAAAGACAGCAGGCAATTGGCCAACATCTTATGGTGCAAACGACCAATAATAGTACAGAAAATGCAAAATATACATTATCCATTCAGGTAAGCCTGAATGGATTTTCTTTTTGCATAGTAAATTCTAATATTGAAATCATCAAGTTAGAACGTGAAAATTTTGGTATACAATTATCTCCAGAACAGGTATTAGAAAAAATTAAACTTGCTTTTGATCAAAACCAGAATTTGAAACAAAATTTTAGCACTATAGAGGTAATTTATCAAAATGATCTCTATTCATTAGTACCTAAGGCCTTATTTGATCCAGAAGCGTTAGGAGAATATTTAAAATATACTACCAAGGTGTTAAGTACTGACTTTATCGTATACGATGAGTTAAATCCATATGAGCTTATGAATGTTTATATTCCATATACCAATATAAACAATTTCTTTTTTGAAACATTTGGAGCATTTACCTATAAGCATACCACATCTATCCTGTTAGAGCATATACTTTATAAAGAAAAAAATAATGATATCCCTGTTGTTTATGCACATATGTCTCTCAAATATTTTGACCTAATTGTAATTGACAAAGGAAAACTAATACTCAGCAATTCATACCCACACGAGACAAAAGAAGATTTTCTATACTACCTCCTCTTTGTTACCGAACAACTAAGGTTAAATCCAGAAGAATTTAAGTTGTTTTTTCTTGGTGATATTACTAAAGACAGTGATTACTATGCCATTGCACATACATATATCAGAACAGTCGCATTTGGAAATAGAAATAATTCTATTACATTATCTCCAGAAATTCAACCGATTGAACCCCATCAACATTTTACATTGTTAAGCCACTTTTAATATGAGAATAATTTCAGGAACTTATAAAGGGAAACGACTACAGGCACCTAAAAAATTACCCGTGCGCCCAACTACAGATATGGCAAAAGAAGGGTTATTTAATATATTGAATCATCATTTTATATTTTCTCAAGTAACTTTATTAGATCTTTTTGCGGGAACCGGTAATATCAGCTACGAATTTGGGTCACGGGGAACACAACAAATTACAGCGGTTGATGCTAATTATGCATGCGTTAGTTATATCAAAAGTATTGCTACAGAGCTCGACTTTCCTATTGATGTTATAAAAAGTGATGTTTATAAATATCTGGAAAAGTCAAAATCACATAGGAAATATGATCTGATTTTTGCAGATCCACCCTATGACTTTAGTGTAGAGCAGTTTAAAAATATTGCCACCTTAGTTTTTGAAAAAAATCTACTTCAGGATGATGGGCTTTTAATTATCGAACACTCTAAACATACAAATATTGAAGATGCTCCAAATTTTAGAAACTCCAGAAAATATGGCGGATCTGTTTTTAGTTTTTTTGAGAAATCTGAGTAGATGTTAATATAAGCTTATTTAAGGACGAGAAATCATAACAACAAAAGCCACTTATCACTAAGCTGCTTTTATCTTTATTTATAATCCTAGATCTAACCAAGCTGTGAAGGTACCAGTTGCAAACTGGCACTATAAAGGATCAACCCAAACGCCTTCATCCTTTTTGTGACCATTTCTACATCTAATGGAAAATGGTGTTCTAGCTAAAATATTACAAATACTACATCTATTAATAAAAACTAAATCTTTATGTTCCCTCAAAACCCTATCAATAGTCTCTTTATAAAATTTTATTTTATCTGAATCATTAATTGATTTTCTTTTCATTTTTTTTGATTCGTATATGATTTTATGCCATGTTTTTACTTCTTCTTCTGTTAAGGGTTCTCCGTAATATTTAAAAATATATTTGCGTAACTCTTCATACTCATTCATTTTTTTATTCCTCTTCTATTAACTTAGCTTCTTTTACATCAAGTTTATTATTCTCTAGATGTTCTTATCTGGGATTTTAATGCTAAAAAAGCGTATTCTTAAAAATAATAAAAGCTGCTTATCACTAAGCAGCTTCTATCATTTATTTTACTCATACTCAAAGCTGTCATGGTACCAGTTGCGTACTAGGCACTAATAATAACGGTATACTAAGACCATCAGAGGCTAATTTACTTACAAGAGGTAGTACCCAACTCTTCTTTAGATGGATTATATTCATTACCTGTAACTGTGTAAACAGAACTTTTTATTTCTGTGTTCTGTAACCCACAAAAATCCTTTAGATTCGTGTTGTTTTCTATAACACAACCATTCTCAATCGTTTTTAAATTAGATAAGTCTGTTAGCGTTTCTAAAGAAAGATTATTTTTTATAAAAAGTGTTATCCCTACTCTTGTTATCGAGGATAAAAATGCCAAATTAGGTAATGAAGTATTATTTTGAATATATGCTTGCCCTCTTATTTCTGTTACTTTAGGAAAACCCGAAATTTCAGTCAATGCACCATTATCATCTATATCCAATAACCCCAATCTCTCTAACGTGCTAAAATCTTTTATCGTTTTCAATTTCTCATTATAACCTATCTTTAAACTACCCACAGAAACTAAATTTTCAAAAGTATTAATAGACTCCAGGTTATCGTTTGATGTAATATACAAAGACGAAGCTATTTCTAAATTTTCAAGACCATCTAGAACTACTAGAGAGTCGTTCTCATTTATTAACATAAAACCATCTACTAATTTAAGCCCTGATAGACCTATAAGGTTTTTTAAATCCGGGTTCTCTTGGATAAAAAATGTACCAGTAACTTTATTAAGATTCTGCAAGGATGAAAGATCATCCGTACCTGATATTTCTAAATCACCTACTATTTGAGTATATCCCAATACTGTAAAATCTTCTAGTTCTTGCTGAGTAGTTACAATAATATTACCTGTATATATCTTTTCCTCTACACTTACAACTTCTTCTTCAATAGTAGTATCAGAATCTCCGCCATCATCCTTACTACATGCTTGAAAAATCAAAACCTGTATCAACACTACTAATCCATACTTTAATACTCTAATCATTTTTATTTATTTTAATTAATTATTTAAAAAAAGCTACTTATCATTAAGCAGCTTTTATATATTCTTTATTTTATTACTCTACCAAGCTCTGACGGTACCAGTTGCAAACTGGCACTAGCCATCATGGCATACTAGAACGAGCGGAGGAACGGACATAATCTTTATTACGTTTATTTTTTAATAAAATTTCTGAAAGCCTATACTCTTCTTCATTAATATCTGTACCTTTTTTAATATACCATAATTTTGGAATTATTTTCACAATTCGTTTAGCACTTTTAACATATTCTAAATCATCCACTTCTTTCATAGTGTCTAGATAATAAAAATATAACAGTATTAAAGTTGACTCATCAATATTACTTTCAGGGGTTTTATCATTATTTTTTGAAAAATCATATAACAAATTAAAAAAAGTTTTCTTTTCTACAACCTCTGGAAAATTATTACTCATAGAGATAATAGAATAATTAAACCTAGTTACATCTCCTTTTTCAAAGTTCTTCAAGCAATTATTAATTAAATTAAGAAAGCTAACATTACTAGAATACTCTAGGTTTTGTATCATTTTAAAATCATAACCTACTTCCCTAACATTTATTTTTTCCTCTTTATCTAAAAAAACAACAAACTTTATGGTTTCATCTGAGCCTATACTATCCTTTAATTTATAAACTAAGTAAGAAATCAAAATATCTTGAAAATCAGTCTCTAATATATTATAAGGCTTTTTAATTGCTATTGATACCTGAATACCTTCATCTATCTCATCAATTATAACATTAGCATTGATACCTAAATTTTCTAATTCCAAGTAAACATCTTTTTTTAAATCTTCCATCCTCATATTTCCACAACTAAAAACGAAAATTGAAATGATGAAATAAATAAAAAAATTAAAACAATTTTTAAAATTCATAACTACAATTTAATTCTGTTAAACTCACCGCTTTTGATTCTTTTCTCTATGTTTTCTTTATTCCACTTATTAAAAACAGGGTGATCTTGATGATATATCAATATCTCTTGTACCCGCAAAATTGAATCCAATTCAGTTTGTAAACCACTAACCTCAACTTTACTTATACCATTCTTTGAATCCGAAATAGAAACTCCTCCCCCAGGAACCCCAACAGCTACTCCTGCCATATTTATATTATAAACATCTCCTACTGTGGAAACATTTGTATATTTACCCCCAACTCCTAAAGGGGAAATGAATTGACCTGATATAGTAATGGATTGAGTTTTTTCCAACAAACCTTTCAAACTAACTGCTTGTGTATCCAAAAAAGTTATTGCCCCCAATTGAGCAGAAGCATCTGCTCCTGGAGATTTTGCAATTGCCATAGCAAGCCCAGCAGAAGATATTGAAACAAATGATCCTGATTCCCAAAACGGCAACTTTTCAGGAACAAGAAACCCCATAGCTCCTGCATAGGCACCTAATCCAAATCCCCCAGCTACATCTTCACTACCAATCATAGTTGTAAAACCAGAATTCATAGGCTCTGGATTAATATAAACCTCAGATCTAGGATAATTTAGGTATAAATTCAAAACATCTCCTTCATTAATATTTAGATTTCTATATACACTACTATTTACATCACTCAGATTCTCCGTATTTTTCCAATCTCCTTTTGATATATAATCACTTCTATTCCAAGCTACAATATCTTGCCACGTAACCGCTGGTAAATTATGGGCTTCTGCAAAATCATTTACTTCTTTCGCTACTTGAGTTGGACCATCTCCATCTTGAACTCCATATTCTGTTCCTTTACCATTATTATCAACTATAACTTCAAGACCTTCCAATTCATAACCGTCTATTACCCTATTTTCAGAAAATGCATATGGAGAATTATACGCATACTTTTTAGCCAATGGATCCACAGCAAAAAATCTACCCACTCTAGGATCGTGCATCCTAAACTTATAGTTTACAGAATTCCCTTCCCCTTTGATCTCATTGTCTAGCTCCTGTCCCTGGAAGCCATACCTGTAATCTGCACTGTTACCGTGTCTATTCGGCAGTAACATCCCAAAAGGATAGTAGTCACTATATGTAAGAACGTCTGGAGTGAAACTTGTTACTCCACTCTGTAAAGATACTAATTTCCTATCAGTAACTACACTTAATACATTACCTAAGTGATTAGATAATTCATACCGTTTATCTCCTACCACATTAGTGAACATATTTTTGATCAATGTGCTCCCTTCTTCAACCTTGATTCGTTTTTCTTCTAGTCCTAATCGGTTACTTCCATAGATATGATGTTCTGTTAAGAGAAGGGTCATTAAATCTTTATCAGTTACAAAAAATCTCCTTTCTTATAAATCCTGAATTCAATTGATAGTACAATTATTTTCTAAAATCTTTAATCTCTTTTTGAAACTGAATAGATATCTTGTCTTTGCTTATTTTTTTAACAATAATATCCCCTACCTGACTTCTATTACGTACTCGCTTTAAAATACCATTCACTCGTAAAAGTCCTAATCTAGAAGTACTTTCTTTGGATTTAACAAACCCTAAATATTCAATTTTTGGCCAAGGTTTTGATGACTTTACTTTAGAGACCTTTCTGGGTTTTGATGAAGTAGTTATTACTTTTTTCTTTTCGCGTCTTATTTTTCCTAAAAATGGATCACGTTCCGGAATAGTAAGACGGAATGTATCCTTCTTACGCAAAAATGTTTGTGAAGGTTTTACCAATACATCTGCAGTTACCACAGTATCAGTTGTCATAAAATAAGGAGCTGCAAATTTATAAGTTACCACTCCCCAAATTAAAGCTACTGCAATGATCAATATTTTATTTATTTTCTTTTTCTGCATTAGTTAATTACAAATTGTCCGGTTTCATTATAATCATCTTATATAGTTAATTTATTACCCCTAAAAAGTGACTTTTTTTACAAATCTTTCAAAACTATAGATTTTTCAAGATTTATTTCCATTAAAGAATGGTTTCAAAAATTACTGTTTACGTCAATAACTTTGAAAAAACTACTTATTTAAAAATAAATTTCTTGTTAATTTGGCAAAAAAACTCAAAGAAGTATCTTCGCGCCCATGTGGATGTATTTGGGTTTATTATCGGCTTTATTTTTAGGTTTACACAATCTTTGTAAGAAACATGCAGTACATGGTAATGAAGCATTTCCAGTACTTCTGTGTACCACGTTATCTGGCTTATTATTACTTGCTCCTGTGTATGTACTTTCTAGATTTTTACCAGAACATATGCAGCAATATGGTTTTTATATTACTGAAGTTTCCTGGAGAGTACACGGATTTATATTTATAAAATCTGTGATTATGGCGTGCTCTTGGGTATTAGCATATCAAGCCCTTAAGCACCTGCCCATTACGATCGTTACCCCAATACGTTCTGGAGGTCCTTTTTTCACATTCATAGGTGCTATTTTTATATATCAAGAACGCCCTAATTTCTGGCAATGGATAGGTTTTTTTATAATCTTACTTTCTGTGTTTTTATATGCTAAGGTTGGTAAGAAAGAAGGAATTAATTTTAAAAAAAATAAATGGATATTTGCAATTATTGGCGCTACATTTTTAGGAGCTTCCAGTGGATTGTATGATAAATTTTTAATACAACATCAAGGACTACAACCTCAGACCCTCCAATTTTGGTTTTGTTTGTATGTTGTACTGATACTTTTAGGCATACTAACTATTACCTGGTTTCCATTCCCACAGAAAAGAAGCACTTTTATATGGAGATGGAGTATTCCGATCGTAGGTATCTTATTACAAGCTGCTGATTATTTTTATTTTAAAGCATTACAAGACCCCGAGGCTTTAATCATGTTATTATCTGCTATCAAAAGAAGTCAAATATTTATCGCGGTAATCGCAGGAGGACTCATATTTAAAGAAAAGAATAAACGAAAAAAATTAATTCCTCTTTTTGGTATTTTATTGGGTGTTGGATTAATACTATATACTTAAATTACTACAAAGACTATCAGGATTGAATAATGTAATGACACATTACATCAAGATTTCTACTAAATTTCAATAAGGAAGAATAATAAGAATTGTACTTTTATGATACTGTCATAAAAATCGAGCTACAGAGTCCATACCCCTATTTCCTACTGTAGCTCTTGATTTTTTTTAGTAACAACATAATAAACCTAAATGCCTACCACAGTATTTAAATTTGTCATTACCTATATATAAGTGTCTTAATGAGTAGTTTTATTACCCTATAAATCCACTTTTTTTTATCTTTTTTTTAAAATTATTACAAAACAATTTTAAATTCTATGCAACTTCCTCTCCTACAGAAGCTTGCCAAATCATAAACCATTCTTCATCGGTTAGCTGAATAGTCATCGATTCGACTGCAGCTTCTATTCGATGTATTTTTGTAGATCCCATAACTGGTAAAATTCCTGATGGATGTTTCATAACCCACGCCAATACTATCTGATCAGAAGTTGTATTGTATTTTTTGTTTAATTGATTGACCACTGTATTGATTCGCATTACTTGAGCTGTTGGTCTTTTATCAAAAAATATACCTCCTCCTAAAACGGAGTATGCCATTGGCTTGATTTTATGTAATAAACATTGATCTAATCTACCATCTGTGAATGGACTTAACTGTAACGGAGAAATCTCAATTTGATTGGTTTGCAAATGGACATAAGAATTCAACATATCAAATTGGGTAGCTGTAAAATTAGAAACTCCAAAATTCAATACTTTCCCTTCCGATTTTAGTAGTAAGAATGCCTCTGCTATTTCTGATGGATTCATTAAAGGACTAGGTCTATGAATCAATAACATATCGATATAATCGGTTTGCAAATTCTTCAAAGACCTTTCTACAGATTCAATAATATACGTTTTGGTAGTTTTATAAGATTTAATCAAGTTTTGTGGACGGTTTGGTGTAACCAATCGAATTCCGCACTTGGTAATTAATTGAACCTGTTCTCGTATAGAAGATGCTCCTTTCATCGCATTTCCGAATAATGCTTCTACAGTATAATGTCCGTAAATATCAGCATGATCAAATGTGGTTACACCTATACTAAGACAATCTTCTATCAGTTTACGACACTGTTCTACAGATAAATGTATGCCCCAATTCATACATCCTGCCACTATTCTAGAAAATTTTGGGTCTTTTTCTGATATTAACATGCTCATAATTCTTTAAGTTATGGTCATGAAAAAGGGATTTGTATATTAACTATGACCAAATTAAATATCTAACGTATAATAGTTAATAATCGATTGCTTCATAAATAACCCGCTGAATCTCTGATCTAATATTATTATATATTAGTTTTCGATTTTCTGCATTGGGAAATGTACGGTTACTAAGGAACACAAAAACAATCTCTTCTTCTGGATCTGCCCATGTTAAAGTACCGGTAAACCCACTATGGCCAAAACTTTCCATTGATATACATCCACAAGTTGGTCCTGAAGAACCTAATTGAGGTTTATCAAACCCTACGCCTCTTCTTACCCTCCGATCACAATATGTACAGGTGTTAAATTGATCAAATATCTCCTGCCTTATGTATTGCTTCCCTCCGTAGTATCCTTTATTAAGATACATCTGCATTATTTTTGTTACATCATTGGCATTAGCAAATAAACCAGCGTGACCTCCAACACCACCAAACATGGCTGCTCCCTGATCATGAACGTATCCATGAATGACCTGATATCTAAACGAAGTATCATTTTCTGTAGGCGTAATTCGTTTTTTATCAAATCTATTTAATGGTAAATAACCTGTATTATTTGCTCCTAAAGGAGCATAGAAATGTTCTTGAGTAATTTCTGCTAATGAACTACCGTAATAATTTTCTATATACGATTTCATCAAATAATAAGGCAAATCGCTGTACTTATAACTTAATCGATCACGTAATTCGCTCTCCTTGATTCTTAACATTAAAGAATCTTTCATATCATTTCTAAGATACAGGTTATTGGCAACCTTAATGCCAAACTCTTCTGAAGCTTTATTCGTATAATACTTTTTATCAGGTTTTGAAGTAACTGTATCTAAGGTTTTTATATAAAATGGAATCCATGCTTTTAATCTTGCATAATGAGATAACATAGATCTTATTGTGATATGTTCTTTATTAGATCCTACAAAAGAAGGCAATAAACTACCTACCTTAGAATCTAATGAGATTACCCCTTTATCTGTAAGCTCCATAGTTACTGGGAGTGTCGCTAAAATTTTAGTTAATGATGCTAAATCATAAATATCAGAACTCTTTACTTTTCTGGTTTGATCATACGTATGATACCCATAACTTTTATCAAAAATAACTTTCCCTTTTCTTGCTACAATTAGTTGTAAACCCGGAGCCATCTTTTCACTTAAAGTTATTTCTACTATAGAGTCAATACGTTTCAACTTATATGAATTCATACCAACAGATTCCGGAATCCCATAAGAAAGTCTTTTTAATGATTTTGTATCATATCCCGTTCCCTCTGGAAAATCTTCTCCAAGACTAACAGGTAATCTCCCTGTTGCTTCAATAGCTCCAAATAACAATTGCGCTGCTTTTTGTTGTGCTGTTTTACTATTTTGATATGCCATCAAAATACCCTTAAAATTTGCAGTTGTTTGTAAGTCCAACACAGCATAGGGCATTGAGAAAACACTTAAAACTGTATTGTTTAGGCGTGCAATTTCATATAACCAGACTAATTCTTTATCCGTAAATTTATAATCCTTCCAGGGATTTGCATTTGATTTATGCAACCCGACAATAACATAATTATAAGCTTTTAATTTCTCAATAATATCGGACAACTGTGCGCCTTTTATCCAATCCACCTGTGTGTATTTATTCATCTCTTCATAAAATATATCCCCAGAATCATCTCCTAAAGAAACATAAGCGATTTTTTTAAGATTAAGGTTCTTAACAGGTAAAATTGCCTGGTCATTTTTAATTACTGTGAGCGAATTTTCTACCAATTTTTCATGAAGAACTTCATTACCTATGCTATTCAATTCTTCAGTTAGATATGCTGCTTCTACTTCTTTATATTTATGAAGACCTACCTTGTATTTTGCAAATAATATTTTACGGACAGAATGTGCTAAACGTTCCTCTGTGATTGCTCCAGAATAATATGCAGACACTATTTTCTGAGATGCAAGAGGTACATTCTCTGAAATCAGTAGAATATCATTTCCTGCTAAAAAAGCCGCTAGATCAATATCTCCGGGTGATTTAAAATCTGAAGCACCTTTCATATTTAAGGCATCTGTAATGATTAAACCATTAAAATTAAGACTATCTTTTAATAATTTAGTAACTACATTTTCCGAAATTGATGAGGGATATCCTGATCTGGGTTCCAAGCTTGGAATATTGAGATGTGCAGTCATCACACTAGATAATCCTTCATTAATTAATGTTTTATAGGGATAAAGCTCTATACTATCAATTCTATGTTCGTCAAAACTGATTGTAGGCAGGGTTTTATGTGAATCACTATCTGTATCTCCATGACCAGGAAAATGCTTAGCACTTGATAATATACCTTCTGTCTGCATTCCTTTCATAAAGGCAAGCGATTTTGCCGTTACATTATCTTTATCTTCTCCAAACGAGCGATTCCCAATGATTGGATTTTTTGGATTTGTATTTATATCTACTACGGGAGCAAAATTAACGTGCACTCCCAACCTTTTGCAATGTTTTGCTATTTGTTTCCCTGTTTCTTCGACAAGGCTATTATCCTGAATTGCTCCTAAAGTCATATTCCATGGAAATGCTTTGGTAGAATCTAATCGCATTGCTAAACCCCACTCTGCATCCATACCGATTAATAATGGTATTTTAGAAAGTTGCTGATATTCATTTGTAAGCTTTGCTTGTCTTTGTGGTCCTCCTTTAGAAAAAATAATTCCACCAATAGAAAAATCTTCTATTAATTTATGTATTTTATCAGTTTCCTGTTTACTTTTAGAAGAAAATACATCAACCATAAATAATTGACCTACTTTTTCTTTTAATGTCATCCTATTATAAATACTGTCAACCCATCTTTGTTGAGATTCATATTCCTTTTCCAAAATCAATGGATTTGCTTGTTGAGAAAAGCAGGCAATAGAACAAATGAAAATAATATAAGAAATTTGCTTTTTGATAGTTTTTTGCACAAAAATTAATTTAAGAAACGGTTATGCCAGCTTTCTTTTGCAGGTACTTCCCAATCAGAACGATACTCAGCAATTGTATTAACCAGATTATTAAAAACAATAGTATTAGGCGATACTGATCGATTTTTAGCCATCTTTCTAAAATCTGTTAACGATTTATATGCTACATATTCTCCTTGTTTATAAGATACATTCATTTTATCCATAAGATCTACCTTATAATCAGTTTCTAATTGCTGAATAAAATGTACGGAAGCATCAATAGAGCAACCTGTTGCCTGATTTATATTTTGATCCAGAGCTATCGTTATAAACCTTTTATACTTAATTTCATATCCAGCATTGAGATCAGCTCCGTGCGCAGTCCATTTAGTAATGAATTGATCTAATTTATTTTTTATTTCTTCTAACTCCTCTGGTGTAAAGGATCTATTCGCTTGATAAATCCAAATCTTAGAGGTTTCTGGTAGTTTATTAAATTCTACTAACATCTGCTTTCTTTTTATTTCCTAAAATAACAAAAACTATTTTTAATTGTTGCAACAAAAAAGAGTTAATATGCATAACATATTAACTCTTTTTTCAATTACATTGATTTGATTCATAAATTATCAAAAATCAATCTGATATTATTTACTCATTTTACAAATCCTGAGCGCTTGCAATCATTTCTGCAACATCTAAAACATCAATACTATCTTCTTTCTCTTTACCCTTAACACCATCTGTCATCATAGTATTACAAAAGGGACAACCCGCTGCGATAATATCGGGCTGTGTCTCTAGTGCATCTTCTGTTCTTTCTATATTAATG
The DNA here is from genome assembly GCF_039539305.1 of Aquimarina addita. Classification (NCBI taxonomy): domain Bacteria; kingdom Pseudomonadati; phylum Bacteroidota; class Flavobacteriia; order Flavobacteriales; family Flavobacteriaceae; genus Aquimarina; species Aquimarina addita. Next base: position 124,502 of record NZ_BAABCW010000006.1, read on the forward strand.
TCTTTAGCTCCTGGCTCAGGCTCTTTAAACATTTGTGCGCCTCCAGCTCCACAACAAAGTCCGTTACGCTTGCTTCTCTTCATCTCTACAAGCTCTACCTCTAATTTAGTTAATAAATCTCTGGGGGCTTCATATACATTATTAGCACGACCTAAATAGCATGGATCATGAAAAGTAATTCGTTTACCTCTAAATTTACCACCTTCTACTTTTAATCTTCCTTCATCTAATAATGATTTCAGAAACTGTGTATGATGCATTACTTCATAATCACCACCGAGCGCCGGGTACTCATTTTTTAAGGTATTAAAACAATGAGGACAAGCTGTTACAACCTTTTTGATTTCATAGCCATTCATTACCTCAATATTTGTAACTGCCTGCATTTGAAATAAAAACTCGTTCCCTGAACGTTTAGCAGGATCACCTGTACAGCTTTCTTCGGTACCTAATACAGCAAAATCTACTTTGGCATTATGTAGTAATTTCACAAATGCTTTGGTGATTTTTTTAGCTCTATCATCAAAACTACCAGCACATCCTACCCAAAATAAAACTTCTGGCTTTTTACCTTCAGCCATATACTCTGCCATTGTTGGCACCTTTAGCGCTTCACTCATATTTATTTTTTATGTATACTTATCAATTTTGCTTAAAATAAATTAAACAAAAGACTGTGTTTAATCATGTTTACCATCATCAAAAACCTCAATAGTAACTACCCTTTCCACTAACTCAGTAAACTTACCTGTATAGCGTGTAGCTTTTACTAAATGGTTATCAATCCAATGATAGTTTCCTCCTCGTGGTTTACCCATCAATAAACTATGATAGTCAAAACCATGTTTTTTTAACCAATTTTCTGTCACTTCTCTATGCTCTTCTGTTCTAGAAGTAAAGAAACAGATGATATGTCCTTCTTTATACCAATTATTTAGCGTAATTAATGCATCAGGAAATGGCTCACAAGTAGCCATACGTTCTGGCTCCTCATTTGGCACATCTTCTGTGATAGTTCCATCAATATCAATCAGATAATTTTTGATACCTTCTGGTAAAACAGGGCTAATATGTTCTCCTGCTTCTACTTTGTCGTGCAATAATTTTTCTACTTCTTCCTTCTTCATAATTTCTAAAACTTGTGGTTATTTTTAATTAATGGGTTAATAGTTTTGGTTAATTCCTTTACTCTTTACTCCAGTTTAATCTATCCATTTGATTAAATGGCCAAGGTGCTCCGTTATTTTCTATATTAGACATCATATTATTAAGATCCATAGGTGCAGCACTTTCTTCCATGACTAAATACCTTCTCATATCCATTATGATAGAGAGCGGACTTATACTTACTGGACAGGCTTCCACACAAGCATTACAACTTGTACAAGCCCATAATTCTTCTGGTGTAATATAATCATTTAATAATTTTTTTCCATCATCTACAAAACTACCATTCTTATCAATATTCTCACCTACTTCTGTAAGACGATCTCTGGTGTCCATCATAATCTTACGAGGAGATAATTTCTTTCCTGTTTGGTTTGCAGGGCATTCACTTGTACAACGTCCACACTCTGTACAAGTATAAGAATTGAGTAATTGCACCCAATTGAGATCTGTAACGTCAGAGGCACCAAAAGCTACAGGAACTTCTTCTGCTTCATTTTCTGCAGGAGCAGCATAGGGATCAGCTGTAGGATCCATCATGAGCATTACTTCTTTGGTTACTGCCTCCAGATTATCTAATTTTCCCTGAGCGTTTAAATCACCATAATAAGTATTAGGAAACGCTAATAAAATATGGAGATGTTTAGAAAAGTACAAGTAATTGAGAAAAACCAGAATTCCTAAAATATGTAACCACCACGCGCTCCGCTCTATGAGCACTAAAGTTCCTTCAGACAATCCATTAAACAGTGGAGAAATATATTGACTAATAGGATAAGAACCAGCTTTAACATAGTGCTCAGCTCCCATATTCTGTAACTGAAGATCTACAGCATTCATACATAAAAATAATGTCATCAACACTACTTCAAAATACAGTATTAAGTTTCCATCATTCTTAGGCCATCCTTTCATTTCAGGACTCAAAAAACGTTTTAATTTAATAATATTACGACGCGTCCAGAATACGATTACTGCAATAAGAACCAAAAAGGCTAATATTTCAAAAGATGCAATTAAAAAGTCATAAAAACCACCTAGAAAAGCAAAAATCCTATGAGTTCCTAAAATTCCGTCAATTACAATTTCTAAAACCTCAATATTTATAATCACAAATCCAATATAAACTACCAGATGTAATAATCCAGAAATTGGCCTTCTTACCATTTTAGATTGACCAAAGGCAATTCGAGCCATATTACCAAATCGTTCTCCTTTATTATCAGTTCTGTCTATTTCTCTACCTAATCGAATATTACGGATAACTTTACGAATATTAAGAGTAAAATATCCACCTCCTACTGCTAATGCGATTACAAATAAAATATTAGGAATATACTGCATAATTTGGGTCTAATTTATTGAATCTGTATGACTTTCATAAGGCTGGTTATTTTTTCCGAATACGGAAATATGAACATACCTCTTTGGGTTTAATCTAAGATCTTGTAGTAATAACTCTAATTGTCTGGTGGATTTTTCTAAATTGTTATATAGTTTTTCATCCTTCATAAGTTTACCTAAAGTTCCATTATCTAAATTCCCAACAGTCTTATCTATATTATTCAGAACAGTTTCTACATTAGATGCTAACTTATCTACATCTACCTTTGATAGATTCCCTGTAAATTGTTTCAACTCTGTTGACATTTCATCAAGATTGGTGAATGTTCTGTCGAGTTTATTTTGATTACCAGATAATAAATTATTAAGAGAACCAGAAACTCCTTTGAAATTTTTGACGGTCACGCTTAGATCCTTAAATATAGCATTTAGATTATTTTGATTATCTATCGATAGAACTGTATTTACAGATGTCAATAATGTGTCTGCATCTGATATTGCTGTTTCTAACTTTGCTTGTAACGGAGTTAATTTTTCGTTTACTAATTCTAACAAACCAGCTTCCACACGACCAGGAAGTGTATCACGATCTTTAGCCTCCATCCCTTGTTCATAAACAGGTATGATTGCTAATGATTTTCCTCCTATAAGTCCTCCTCCATACACCTTGGCTTCACTATTTCTAGAAAATGAAAAATCATTATCCACATTGAATTCTACCACCAGTTTTCCTCTGGTATCAGCAAAATCAATCGAAATTACTTTTCCTACAACCAATCCATTTATGGTAACAGGAGAAGAGGGAATCAATCCCTCTACATTATCATAGAGTGCATAAAAGGTACGGTCATTTTTCAAAAGGTTATTACCTTTTAAAAAACTATAACCAAAAATCAAAAGTGCAATAGCAACCAGTGCTAAAATTCCTGTTTTAACTTCGCGAGTAAATTTCAAAATAGCTTATTTTTAGAAAACAAAGTTAGAATAAAAAATATACTTCTGTAGATTATTAACAAACGAATTATCAGTATTTATTTAGATTAGTTAGAAGCAGCCCCAGCTTTTAGGGCTTCATCAAGCGGAATTAGTTCATTATTTTTAAAGGCAACCACAAAACTAGAATCAAAACCTTTATTGATTGCAGTAGCTTTTAATTCATTGATTGAATTATAATTACCCGTACTACCAAAATAATATTTATATACATCTCCTACCTGAACTTTAGACAGCTGATCCAATCCATTAAAATTTTGAGGTTGTAATTCTATGTCTGTGGACCCTGCAGAAATCTGAACTTTAAATATGATTCCATTAACATTTACTTCTTCATCAGATAAAGTTTCAGTTTCTGCAATAGGAAAATTATTGGTAACCGTATCAGAAACAACTGGTTTTTCAGGTTCAGGAATATAATATGCTGCATCCAGACTTTCTTTATAATCAACTATGCTAGTAATAATAGAAGTTGCCATGTCAGATTGACCTTTTTTAGAATTTAAATATTTTCCTTCTTTATTATTAGTTAAAAAACCTAATTCAATTAAAACACTTGGCATATATGTTTGATGAAGTACTACAAAACCAGCTTGTTTTACACCTCTACTCTTTCTTTTTAAAGTTTTAGTAAAACGATTCTGTACAAAACTTGCTAGTGTAAGGCTTTGATCAAGATATTCTTCTTGCATAATCATTAAGCCTATTAATGATTCTGGAGAATTAGGATCAAATCCTTCATAATTTGCTTCATAATTATCTTCTAAGAGAATTACGGAATTTTCATTTTTTGCTACATTAAAATTTTCATCATTAGCATGCAATCCCAATACAAAAGTCTCTGTTCCAAAAGCTTGAGATTTATGTGAGTTACAATGGATGGATACAAATAAATCTGCTTTTGCTTTATTTGCTATTTTTCCTCTTTCGTGTAATTCTATAAATTCATCTGTTTTTCTCGTATATACTACTTTAAACCTTCCATCGTCCTCTAATGCTTTACCTACAGATAAAACGACTTTTAGTGCTATATCTTTTTCCTTATAACCGTTCCCCCTATTCCCGGGATCGTGACCTCCGTGCCCCGCGTCTAATACAACCACAAACTTATCATTATCGTCATTATCTAAAGCATAGATAGAGTTAGCATATGTTGATAACACACAAATTAAAACAGCCCATAAATTGTTATATATTATTTTATTCTTACTCATCATTTATAAAATTCTATCTTTATTTGAAACATTACTTAATAGTTTCCGTATTTAATATAGTATCCTAAAGCCGTAGTACCTACTACTGTTTTAAAGTACAAACCAATTTTATTTAAATAACGTAGAACTATCTTATTTGATATAAAAATTTATTTTTTTAATAATTACAATTGCTACATTAAAAATATACGTAATTTTGAGACTTCAAAAACTAAGCCATAGTTTTACAAAAATAGGATTTAAACCATTGCAAACAACGGTACGTAACATACTTTATTCACTAAGTTTTTCACTATTCTGTATTTTTTATACAAGTGCACAAAAAGTTGAAAAAACAAATGAGAAACCGATACAGGAAGAACAGGATACAATTTCTGTAGATAAAAAGACTGTTGATCCTAGTGCAGAGTTACTTCTAAATGAAAAAGATCAGGATACCACCAAAAAAGATAGTGTACCGCCTGTGCTTACAGATAAAGTCACCTATAAAGCTACGGACTATATGAAATTGAGTCGTAGAGAGAACAAAATGTATCTTTATAAAGATGCAGAAATTATCTATGGTGATGTACAAATGAATGCCGGACTTATTATTGTAGACAATTCAAAAAATGAAGTGTATGCATATGGTATTAAAGATTCTCTTGGTGAGTATACACAAACACCTGTTTTTAAACAGGCACAAAACGAAGTAAAACCAGATTCTATCCGTTTTAACTTTGATACAGAAAAAGCACTTATTTATAATTCTCGTACAAAACAAGGGGAAATGAATGTAAAAGGTGAAGTATCAAAAAGAGTTAACGATTCTGTTATTTATATGACTAATGTCAAGTTTACTACCTCAGAGGATGTTGACAATGCTGATTATTACTTCTATGCAAGACGCATAAAACTAGTGCCTAAAAAGAAAATAGTGACAGGTCTGGTGAATATGTTTATTGCTGATGTACCCACGCCCTTAGGATTACCATTTGGGTATTTTCCTTTAGAAGAAGATCGAACTTCTGGTTTTTTGATTCCCAGCTATGGGGATGAAAACACCAGAGGATATTTTTTACAGAATGGAGGATATTACTTTGCATTAAGTGATTATGCGGATCTAACTATTACTGCTGATTATTATACTAATGGTAGTTACACCCTAAGAACAGAATCAGCATATGCTTTACGATATAAATACAGAGGTAATTTTAGAGTGCGATATGAAAACAATTTAAATAGTGAACGAGGGTTTCCTGATTTTACTCAATCTACTGCATACAATATTCAGTGGACACATTCTCAGGATGCTAAAGCCAGTCCTAATTCTCGTTTCTCAGCTTCTGTAAATTTTGGAAGTAGTGATTATTTCAGGCAATCTACTAATCAACTGAATACTGGTAACTTCCTGAATAACCAGATTAGTTCTTCTATCTCATATTCTAAAACTTTTCAGGGAGACCCTCAGGTAAATCTTAATGCTGCAGCAACCCATAACTCTAACTCTAATACTGAAGTGGTTAATTTATCACTTCCTAATGTAAGTGCGAGTGTATCAAGAGTTTTTCCTTTTGCTCCAAAGGTTGGTACAAAAAAAGGAATCATCCAAAATATTAATACACAATATAATTTTAGAGGTGAAAATAAAATAGTTACTCAGGATAGTCTCCTTTTTAAATCCAATATGTTCAAGGATGCACAAATAGGAATGCAACACTCTATACCCATAAGTACCAATTTTAAAATTTTCAACTACTTAAGTGCTTCTATGGGAACAAGTTTTGAAGAGAATTGGGTATTTGAAACAATCAAACAAAGTTATGATGAAACGGCTAATGAAGGAGCTGGAGAGGTAGTACAAGATACTATTAAAGGTTTTGATTCTTACAGAACTTATAATTTTTCTGCTAGTCTTGGAACTAGTATTTATGGGACATTTAAATTTAAAGAAGGTAAAAAGATACAAGCAATTAGACATACTATGCGTCCATCTATCAGCTACAGTATCAATCCTGCCTTTGATCAGTTTTATGATACGTACACACAACCTGTAGAAGATGACCCAGATACTCCTGATATTGTAGAAACAGAAGAAATTGTGGAATACTCAAGATTTGAAGGTGGATTTTATGGAGCACCAAGTAATGTTTTCTCCAGTAGTATTGGTTTTTCTTTAAGCAATAACCTTGAAGCTAAAGTACGAAGTAAAGATACTACGGCTACAGAATCAAAAAAAATAGTTATTCTTAATAATTTAAGTCTTAGTACTTCTTATAATATCGCAGGAGACTCTCTAAAATTAAGCCCTTTATCAATAAGCGGAAATATTCCTATTATTCAAAATAAACTAGACATTAACTTTAATACACAATTAGATCCATATGCATTAGATAATAATAACCAAAAGATTGATGTATGGAATATTAATAATGGTGGTAGCTTGTTTAGATTAACCTCTGCCAGTGCTAATTTCGGATACTCCTTTTCGAACACAGATTTTGAAAAGGGAAATAAAGAGGAAGATCCCTTAGAAAATCAAACATTGAGAAATGGAGGACGGCAAGATAATCTTTTTGGTGGTGGTACTGATTTTGGTGAAGAAAGAAGCTTCGATAAAGAAAAAGAAGGAACCAATAAAGATATTAAGCATTATAGTTACAAAATCCCATGGTCATTACGTTTATCTTATGCCGTAAATTATAGTAATAGTACCAGACAAAATGAAATATCATCCCATTCTATTATGTTTTCTGGAGATGTTGAATTGGCGCCTAAATGGTCTGTAGGTGTATCATCTGGATATGACCTTAAGGATCCGGGCTTTACTTATACAAATTTAAGATTTCAACGAGATCTTGATAGCTGGCTTATGAGTTTTAACTGGATTCCGTTTAGTGACAGAACTTCCTGGAATTTCTTTGTAGGGATTAAATCATCTGTTCTTAGTGATATTAAATACGATAAAAGAAGAGAAACCGATAGAGAATTATAATTTTACTAAAGATTAATTATTTTCAAAAGTAATATAATAAGCCATTAGCGTTATTTGTTCAACATTTTTAAGTTTAAAATAATACTACTAAAATCATTTTTATCTCATGAAAAAAATAATAACTACTACAAAAGCCCCTGCTCCTATAGGTCCTTATAATCAAGCTATTTTAACTGGTAATACCTTATATACCTCAGGTCAGATCGCAATTCATCCAGAAACGGGAGCACTGGTATTAGATGATATAAAAACAGAAACGATACAAGTTATGCAAAATCTAAAGGCTATACTGGAGGAGGTGCATATGAGTTTCGAAAATGTTATAAAAACTACTATTTTTTTAAGTGATATGAATAATTTCGCTCAAGTAAATGAAGTATATGGAAGTTATTTTAATGATGCAACTGCTCCTGCTAGAGAAACCGTTGCTGTAGCTGCGTTACCTAAATTTGTAAATGTAGAAATATCTGTAATAGCAGTACAATGATCAAAAAGTTTAACAACTTAATTAATTATAACTCTTTAAACTCAATCTTATAAAATTTGTTAAAATAAAGATTCTGCTGTTTTGCAATAGCAGAATCTTTACTATTGTGTAGGTTCATTATACTAACTGAAACATTTTTTCTCTCATACTCCTAGCAGATTTAACAAGATTTTCTAGTGCCGATTTTGTCTCAGGCCAATCTCTTGTTTTTAATCCACAATCTGGATTAACCCAAATATTTTCATACGGGAGTAAGTCACAAGCTTTATCCAGTAAATTTTCTATTTCTTTTTGAGTTGGAACTCTGGGAGAATGAATATCGTATACTCCAGGACCAATTTCGTTAGGATATTTAAAATCTACAAATGCATCGAGCAATTCCATCTCAGAACGAGAAGTTTCTATCGTAATTACATCAGCATCCATTTCTGCAATACTTTCAATGATATCATTAAACTCAGAATAACACATATGTGTATGAATCTGTGTATCATCCTTTACCCCACTAGAAGATATTCTAAATGCCTTAACTGCCCAATTCAAATAATTTTTCCAATCCTCTTTTCTCAATGGTAATCCTTCCCTAATAGCAGGCTCATCTATTTGTATAACTTTTAAACCTGCATTTTCTAAATCCTTTACTTCATCACGAATTGCGCATGCGATCTGATTGCAAGTTACAGATCTTGGCTGATCATCTCTTACAAAAGACCATTGAAGAATAGTTACAGGTCCTGTCAACATGCCTTTTACTGGTTTTTTGGTAAGAGATTGTGCATATGAAGACCATTTTACTGTCATTTCCTTTTCTCTGGAAACATCCCCGTAAATAATTGGTGGTTTAACACATCGAGTACCATAGCTTTGTACCCATCCATATTGGGTAAATGCAAATCCCTCTAATTGCTCACCAAAATATTCTACCATATCATTTCGTTCAAATTCTCCGTGAACTAAAACATCTAAACCAACTTCTTCCTGAAAACGAATAGTTACTTCTGTTTCATTTCTAATAAATTCATCATATACTTCTTGCGTTACCTCTCCTTTTTTTAATTTTGCTCTTGTTTGTCTTATTTTTTTAGTCTGCGGAAAAGAACCTATAGTAGTAGTAGGAAATAATGGTAAATCAAGAGTTTCCTTTTGTAGTAATTGTCGATCTGAAAACTGAGAAATTCTTTGACTATCAGAGTTAGTAAGTTTATCAATACGTTCTTTTACAAGAGTATTATGTATTAGCTCAGATTTCCTTCTATTCTGATTTGCCTTTTTATTTTCGTTAAAAATACTATTTGCATCCTCATTTCCCGGCGTTGTAGCTAGTACTTTTAATGTAGAAATTTCTCTTAACTTTTGCTTAGAAAAGGCCAACCACTGCTTTACATCTAAGCCAATTTTTTTATTTGTATTTTCTAAATCCAAATCATAGGGACAATGTAAAAACGAACAGGATGATGCTATCCAAATATGTTGATTATCCAATTTCTCTGTTACTTTTTCAATATACTTTAGTGATCTTTCAAAATCATTGATCCAGATATTCCTACCATCCACGACACCTAATGATAGAATTTTTTCAGTACTGAAAGAAGGATGAGAAAGAATATCATCTAATTGTAATGGACAACGTACTAAATCCAGGTGAAAAACATCTACTGGTAAATTGATTGCCACATCCAAATTATCACCATAACAATCAAAGTAATTAGCTAAGATAATTTTTAGTCGAACATTGATTTTACTAAAATGTTGATACGTTTTTACAATTGCTAATTGCTCTTGTTTACTAAGGTCTAAGGACAGAACAGGTTCATCAATTTGAAGATATTCTACACCAAAAGAATCAATTTCTTTAAGTAATTTTTCATAAACCGGAAGAATTTTATCAAGTAATTCTAAACGATTAAAACCTTTCTCCTTTTCTTTACCTAACAATAAAAATGTGATGGGACCTACAATAACCGGTTTAGTTTTTATTCCTAATGCTAAAGCTTCTTTCCACTCAGTAACTATCTTTTTAGTGTTTAAAGAAAATTCTTGGTGCTTGACAAATTCAGGTACTATATAGTGATAATTGGAATCAAACCATTTTGTCATCTCCATAGCAGTTACATCTAGTCCTTCTTTTTGTTGACCTCTCGCCATAGCAAAATATTGCTGAAGACCTTTTAGGTTTTTAAACCTTTCTGGTATACAACCTAAAGTGATACACATATCCAATATATGATCATAATGAGAGAAATCATTTGATGATATCATATCAATATCTGCTTCTTTTTGAATAATCCAGTTTCTGGTTCTTACATCTTTAGAAATTTTAAATAATTCCTCCTCTGAGATCTTTTCTTTCCAAAAGTTTTCAATCGATTTTTTGAGTTCTCTTTGTGCACCAATTCTAGGGTAGCCTAATACAGTTGATTTCATGTTATGAATTTAAAATTTCTTTCAAATCTATAAAACATAAAAATAACATCTATATTAATATATATAATAAGATAATTAAACTATTTAATACAAAAATAATAGATAAAATATTTTTATACCTATCTTTACCTCTAACTTAAAAGAAAATTTATCTATGCATAATTTAGATGATATTGATTTAAAATTATTAGAAATCCTTCAGAAGAATGGTAAACTTACTACAAAAGAAATAGCAGGTCAGGTTAACTTATCTCACACTCCAGTGTATGAAAGAATAAGACGCCTGGAAAAAAATGGTGTGATTAAAAAATATATTGCTTTAGTAGATGCTGAAAAAGTAGGTAAATCTCTTACAGTCTTTTGCAATATCACTTTAAAAGAGCACACTAAGGAAATAGGAAATAAATTTGTCAAAGATATTACTTCATTACACAAGGTAACAGAGTGTTATAACATCTCTGGTGATTTTGATTTTTTGCTAAAAATAGTGGTAGAAAATATGAAGGATTATCAAAATTTTGTCATTAATGAGTTAGGCTCCATTAAAAATATAGGGAGTGCTCATAGCACTTTTGTTATGGGCATTATAAAAAATACATATTCAGTCCCGATCTAAATGAGATAATACTTTTATAATGCTTTTAATAACAACTCTGCTGTTGCGGGATTTGTTGCTAATGGAACATCATAAACATCACATAATCGCATTAGCATAAAAATATCAGGTTCATGCGGATGTTTAGCTAGAGGATCCCTAAAAAAGATAACCATATCTACTCTTTTTTCTGCTACTGCGGCAGCAATTTGCGCATCTCCTCCCAGAGGTCCCGATAATAGTGCTTCTACTTCAAAACCAGCTCGTGCTGCCTTTTCTCCCGTAGTTCCCGTAGAAATTAATTTGATACTTTTAGAATGCAGAATTTCCTGATGTTCATTAAGAAACTGCACCATTTCCGCTTTTTTACCGTCGTGAGCAATAATTGCTATGGTCATACCTATTTTATTACTTAATTTTTAAAATCTCTTTTTGGAATGATTAGATAATTCTTTACACAGAAAGAATATCAGAGATACGCAATAATTCTTTATTAATTCCGTGATCTTCTTTTAAACCTTCTTCAAAATTAGTAAAAGTAATCTTATTGTTAATCAAACCTACCATTACATTTTTTTCACCATCCAGCAGCAATTCAACAGCTCGTACGCATAATCTACTAGCCAGCGTTCTATCAAAGCAGGTAGGCGTACCTCCTCTTTGCATGTGCCCTAATACTGTTACTCTAACATCATAATTAGGTAAATTTTCTGTCACATAATCAGCCAATTCATACACATTTTTTCCTATTTTATCACCCTCACTTACCACAACAATACTAGAGGTTTTTCCTGATCTTTTACTACGTTTTAAAGACTCTAATAATCGGTCTAGTCCCAGATCTTCTTCTGGTATTAAAATTTCCTCTGCTCCTGCTCCTACACCACTGTTCAAAGCAATAAATCCAGCATCACGCCCCATGACTTCTACAAAAAATAACCGATCATGTGAGCTTGCTGTATCTCGTATTTTATCAATCGCCTCTACAACTGTATTTAATGCAGTATCATACCCAATTGTAAAATTTGTCCCTGCAATATCATTATCAATCGTCCCAGGAACTCCAATAACAGAAATACCATGTTCTTCACTAAAAAGCTTCCCTCCACGAAATGTTCCATCACCTCCTATCAGTATCATAGCATCTACTCCAATTTCTTTTAGATTATCTGCGGCTTTTTTTCTTCCCTCTGCAGTTCTAAAGTCGTCAGAACGTGCTGATTTTAGAATGGTACCTCCGCTACTGATTATATTGCGTACACTTCTGGCATTCATTTCACAATAATCATTCTCAATCATTCCCTGGTAGCCTCTATAAAAGCCTATACATTTCACATTGTAATACGAACAAGCACGAGCAACCGCTCTTATGGCAGCATTCATTCCTGGAGAATCTCCTCCTGATGTCATCACACCTATAGTTCCAATTTCTTTTGCCATATTGATTTATATTCTTTTAGTAATGTTTATTGATTCTTTTCTGTAAAATTAATATAATCTGGTGTTTCTAGATTCATTGTATCCTTAATTTTAACTGCTGTTGAATCTTGATTTTTTTTAGTTCTAAAAATTTTTCTCCATAATTCATTAAAATTACTGAAATCTACTGCGTAAGAGAGTCCCACTCCTTGCTTATATCCTAGCGTTTCTCCTATAAATTGAATTTCATTTTGTCTATTAAACACGGTTCCACGAAAAGTTCCTTCTTCATTAAATAAATAAGCCACCTCTACATCACCGGTTACCACAGATTCGCTCACACCTCCCAGAGGTACCCCTACACTTCCGTTAATAAGTATTTTGTTATTAATATGTGTAGATAAGGTGACACCAAACTGATCTGAAGCTTCGTCATCAATGGTCCTGTTACCCTGCACATAATTTAAACCTATCTGAAATTTATCATCATCTCCGGCAAAAATACCATTCACCAATCCCGTAGCACGCTCTACCAGATTTCCTGTTATGAAAGTAGGGTCGAGATTTCCGCTATAAAACTGCCCCTGCGTTACTAATGAGAGTGCCTGAAGTTCTTTTGTTGCCTGATCTTCTAACTGATATTCTATTTCACTTTTTGCTACAGAGCTTAAGCTTGGTAATTCTATATTGAACTCTAAATCCGGTTGTGTTAGTTCTCCTTTAAGATCTACTACAACCTCAACAGGTACTTTACGATTTACAGACGCATTCTCTAATAAAATAGCTGGATTAGCTTCGGTCTTATACACGGCACTTAGATCCAGAACCGCTCTTGTAGGACTGCCATCCCAGTTAATACTTCCACCAGACCTTACGGTAAAATCTTTACCTAAAAACGCTCCATATCTAAAATTATAACTCCCTTCATAGGCAACAAAATCTCCCCACATATTAAATTTACCGTTGGTATTTATTTCGATAAGCAATGTTCCTGCTCCTCTACCTTTTAGAGAACTACCTGTATTTTTATCTACTACGACTTCTACCAAGGCATTTTTATTTACATCTAATTCAAAATTTAAAGCAAGCCCTTTAATCTCATTTAAAATAACTTCTTTTCCTTCCAGACGTGCTTGCTTTTCTTCAGGACTCAAAAAATGAATGTATGAATTATCCCCTATGGATTCTGAATCATTCAAGGGTATTTTAAAAACAGTTCCTTCTTGTGTTCTGGCATTTACATCTATGACTAATTCATCAGTAGGGCCATTAATAGTAGCATCTCCTCTTATAAATCCTGTTCCGTAATAAAGTGCATCATCCGTTTCTTCTGTGTCTAGCACCAATAATCGATCTTTGGCAATAATATCTAATCCCAGATTCCATTTTTTAAACCCTTTGTGACTTATATATCCATCAAGAATACCTTTGGTTTTATATTTACTATCGGTAATATCAATCTGATCAAAGTAAAATTGTTGTTCATCTAATACCACGCGAGAGTTTTTCTTCAAATTAAGATCAACATTCAGATATGGGAATTTAAGACCTGCCTCATTTAGCTTAAGCGTTCCTGCTATTGATGGATTTGTATAGTTTCCAGTAATTTTAGCTTGTCCGCTTACTAATCCTCTAAGATCTGATAAGACAATACCTCCCAGATCACTAAAACCTTTTATATCAAATTGATCTAAAGAAACATCGATATTCATGTTAGAACTATTATCAGCCATATTGATAGAACCTATAGCAGATAATGTTTTGATATTATCATTATTCACCAGCCTGGTGTTTATTTTGTACTCAGAAAGTGATTCATTCCCTGCTACATTGACTCTTAATTCTCCAATAGGAGATTTATTTATCATGAAATCATTAATGATAATCGTAGAACTGGGAAAATATATTCCTTCGTCTTGAAATAAAGTTACATCTCCATCTACCCATCCTGCTAAAGCCAGATTTTCTATAGACGGTGTAATTTTATTAAGATCGACTTCTTTAAAAACTGCTTTTATGTCTTTATGATCCGATCCTTCCATAGTACCGGATATAATTGCTTCTTCATCCTCATGTTTAAATAATATAGATTGTATATCTACATTTTTAAAATTATTATCAAATACTATTTGATTACTGCTTTTACTCTTATAAGGGTTTGCATACCAAGTATATCCTTTAAAAGTAAAATCTGATTTCCTAAGCCCTATAACTGATTTATTATTTTCATTAATGGTATGATACAATTCTAAATTGTAAGCATCTACATTATTCTTCCCTCCTTTAAATTCTGATCTCATAAACAGTGTATCTTTTAGCGTTACATTAATCAAGCTAAATTTAGAAACATCATAATACTCTGTGTCAATACTATCAATTGCAATATAGGTATTAAACAGAGGATTTTTATTATCCACCTGTATATCCACCTTTTCCATATAATTATTAAAAGCCTTTATAGATGGAGACTTAAAACTAAGCTTAAACTCAGAATCATTACTTTCTACTTTGCCTTTCATAAAGGTATTGGGAGCAAACTCTATTTCGGGAAAAAATACATCAACAATTTTATTATAAATCTTAAAATTAAATTCCATAAATTCGTTATCCGTAATGGCAGTTGGTTCAAAATTAGCATAGAGACTACCAATAGAATTACGAAATAGATCATATACATTTTCGAATCTAAACACTCCCCTTACACTACCATCAATAATATCGGGACTATCCATTTTAATAGTACGGATATTTTCTTCATCAAAACTGGAAGTAATCTCAAAATCCTCAAAATAATAACTATCATTTTGATTCTTATATAATGTCTTGGCAAAAGCAATTGTACCAAAAGCGTCATTCACACTAGTGCCCTGCATATTCATATAT
The DNA here is from genome assembly GCF_039539305.1 of Aquimarina addita. Taxonomy (NCBI): domain Bacteria; kingdom Pseudomonadati; phylum Bacteroidota; class Flavobacteriia; order Flavobacteriales; family Flavobacteriaceae; genus Aquimarina; species Aquimarina addita. The sequence continues at coordinate 140,002 of NZ_BAABCW010000006.1, forward strand.
ACATCACCATTAAATACTGCTATACTATCTCTGGTAAAAATATGTAATGCTTTCAGATCTATATGATCGACATTTGCAGTAAAATCATAATTATTAATTTCTTCTGATAAATCTGCTACTCCATTAAATTTAAACTTAACATTAGGGTCATTTGAGGTCAGTTCACCATCAAAAACCGGATCTTTTAGATTTCCTAAGACCTTTAGATTCGTATAGGTATATCCGTTAAATTGAAATTTTCTAATATCTCCCTCTAGTTTAGTGTTTAGGTTTTTTAGGGTAAATCCACTTCCATCTACATGAATATCAAAAGATGCAGTGCCTAAACGTTTCTTGCCCAGTAATTGTCCCAGATTAAAATTATTAGAGATTATATTACCATTATACGTTGCTTTTTTTACATTATCCAACCCTCCAAGAATAACGAAGGCATTAATTGTTCCCAATTGCGAAAAAACATCCATATCAATATCAAGATCTCTCGCAGTAACTATTGCATTACCTACTGCTTTTAGACTTCCTAATTGATATAATTGTTTAGGCAACGATTCTCCCAGAATACGAGGTAAGAGATTGACTAAATCATAATAATTAGTAGTAAGATTTGTAAAATCACCTTCTAGCTTGAGTTTAGAATTATCGGTTACAGCATTCTGTATTCTTATAGTTCCTTTGATAATGGATCTGTCTAATCCGGTTATATCCGAATTTTTAATTTCAAAATCGTTAAGCGTACCACTTAATGTTGTATTTCTTACTTTAATTTCTTCATTGTCACCAAATTCTTTATAAAAAGGTATCAAATCATTAGTAGAAATAATTGCATCGTCCAGAGTGGCAGTAATATTCACTTTATTTACAAAATCTGACATTTCCTCAGGAAGATATGAAAACAATATTGTTCCTTTAACTTTAGAATCATTGGTCTCTAAACTGAGATCATTGAACTTCATTTCACCCGATGTAAGAGAAAATTTTGTACTCAGATTGGATATATTGAGTCCGCGGTTCTCTGTAAACTTTAAGGTATTTGATGTTATATAAAAATTGGGACCATCTACTTTCAGACTTTCTCCATCCAGAGAAATATCTTTAAGTACTAAAGCTTCAGGGTTACTCAGGTTTTCATTTATGTAACTGAATTCTCCATTACTCAGTAATACACTTGCTGTTGTCAATACAAATTTAGAATCAGACTTAGGCTTATTACTATTAAACTTACGCACAAAAATCATAAGATTGTCACTGGTCTCATCCTTATACATCTTCATTCTAAGAATCAACTTTTCTATAGTAGCATCCCCTAATTCGGGTTGCCTGTTGGCTATTTCATTAATATTAAGAATAGAAGTAGCAAGACTCTCTGCATAAATCAACGTATCCTGATGGTGATCTTTTATAAAGATGTCACGTAGTTCAATATCTCCGTCATACCCTAATGATACACGCCCTACGTTAATATCGACACCATATCTATCATTTAAGTAATTAGTAGCTTTTTTTCCAAAAAAAGTCTGTACCGAAGGAATTGAAAACATAATCACCATTAGCACAAAAAGTACAATTAAGATAGTTATACCCCTTTTAAATATATTAACTAATTTTTTGATACGTTTTATTGTTTTAACTTTGCTGACAATATTAACAATTTCTATGCCCTTTTCCTCACAATGAGCTCACAAAATGTATATATCCTAGGTATTGAGTCTTCCTGTGATGATACGGCGGCTGCTGTATTATACAACGGTACTGTATTATCAAATGTTGTTGCTACCCAAAAAATCCATGAACAGTATGGCGGTGTGGTTCCAGAATTGGCCTCCAGAGCCCATCAACAGAACATCGTTCCTGTAATTGATCAAGCATTAAAACAGGCAGGTATCAGCAAATCTCAACTAAGTGCTATTGCTTTTACCAAAGGACCTGGTTTAATGGGATCTTTACTCGTAGGTACTTCATTTGCTAAGTCGTTAGCATTAGCTCTCGATATTCCGCTTATTGATATAGATCATATGCAAGCACATATTCTGGCACACTTTATTGAAGAAGAAAACTATACAAAACCTACTTTTCCATTTCTGGCAATGACTATTAGTGGTGGTCACACTCAGATTGTACGTGTTACTGATCATTTTCAAATGGAAGTTATCGGGCAAACATTAGATGATGCTGTGGGAGAAGCATTTGACAAAAGTGCTAAAACTCTAGGATTGCCCTATCCCGGAGGCCCATTAATTGATAAATATGCAAAATCAGGGAATCCAAAAGCATTTCAATTTACTAAACCAAAGGTAAATGGATTAAATTTCAGCTTTAGCGGGCTTAAAACTAATGTATTATACTTTATACAAAAGCAAGTTAAAGAAAATCCCAATTTCATAAAGGAAAATCTGGAAGATATTTGTGCTTCATTACAATATACTATTATTAACATCCTAATGGATGGTTTAAAAAAAGCCTCTAAAGAAACTGGTATCAAATCAATTGCAATTGGTGGCGGTGTGTCTGCCAATTCAGGAATCCGTAAAGCATTAAAAGATGGTGAACAAAAATATGGGTGGACTACATTCATCCCTAAGTTTGAGTATACAACGGATAATGCAGCTATGATTGGAATTGTAGGATACCTAAAATTTCTTAACAATGAATTTACTGATATGAGCGTAGTTGCCAAAGCGAGAACAAAATTTTAGGTTCTAATATCGTAGTAAATATGCCTTATTATATATTAAATTTTAAGAACGATAAACACAAAAAAAACCAGTCATTTTAGTAAAAGAAGAATAAAAACGACAGCATACTTTGAACGGAGTATACAAATCAATAATTCGGCGATTAAACTTAAAAATATCAACGTAAACATGCAATTATTTTATAGTAAGGAACTTACCGAATCTGATAGGGAATTTAGTTTCTCCAGAGAAGAAAGCAAACATATCAGCAAAGTTTTACGTAAAAAAGAAGGTGATACTTTATATATCACCAATGGATTAGGTCTACAATTTACTGGTATCATTACTTTCTCCAGCCCCAATAAATGTGTTATCAAGCTACTTCATAAAAAACTACAACCTATTAAGGACTATAGATTACATCTTGCCGTAGCACCTACCAAAATGAATGACCGATACGAGTGGTTTTTAGAAAAAGCAACAGAAATAGGTATTGATGAAATCACCCCTATCATTTGCGATCATAGCGAACGAAAAGTAATAAAACACGATCGTTTCGAACGTATTTTGCAAAGTGCTATGAAACAATCTTTACAATCGTATTTACCTAAATTACATAATGCAATCACTTATTCAGAATTTATAGCTCAGCATACCGACGATCAGCTATTAATTGCACATTGTGAAGAGACAAAAAAACAATCTTTAAAAAACGTTCTCCAACTAAAAAGTTGTACGACAATTCTCATTGGTCCTGAGGGCGATTTTTCTACTAAAGAAATTGAATTAGCACTCACATCTGGATATACGGCTGTAACACTTGGAGAAACTCGACTAAGAACAGAAACCGCTGCGATTGTTGCAACTCACAGTGTTTCTTTTCTAAATGAGTTGTAGCAACTAGTATTAACTTACTTTACTAATATGGTTATTAGCTTGATTATAGTTAACAAAAACTTCTTTACACGTATCTGAAGTAGAAACACTATAATCCGCCAGCAGCATTCGTTAGATTATCAAGTGCTGTGGATATTGTAGTCAATATTTCTTCATTATCAGTAATATCGTGCCTCCATTGTAAATATGCAGGATCATTGTATGAGATATAAACCAACTCATTATCATCTTGCCATACTAATATTTTTTGAGGTAAATCAATACCAGTTGTCCGAGAATTTTGCATTAATGGAGTTCCCAGGTTGGGGTTTCCAAAAACTACCAATCTGGTTGGATTTAATTCTAAATCTACTGTAGCAGCATTTGCCTGATGATCCAGAGTTGTTACCAATCGTAAATTTTCATTACCATCAATAGCGGTCACTAAACCGTTATAAGTATCTTCAAAGCTTTGTGCGCTGGTTTTTGTAATAATGCCTTGCCCTAATGTAATCGAACCTGACTCTATCATCACCAATTCCTCATCAGATACACTGGATGCAAAATTAGTCAATGCAGTCTCTATTGTATTTAAAATTGTATCATTATTTATTAGTCCGTGTCTAGCTTTGAGATAAGAGGTATTATTAAATCCCACTAGTATATTTGTCAAAGTATCTTTGGTATCTCTAAAAATAAATAGCTTTTGTGGTAAGTCTAATCCCACTAATTGATTTTCTTGCATTAATGAGGTACCTAAAGCCGGATTACCAAATAAGATTACCTTCGTACTATCTAATTCCTGATCTACTGATGTAGCGTTATTACTGTGATTCACCTCAGCAACTATGCTTATGGGAGCTATTGCATCTAATGCATTCTTTATTGCCTCATCAGTTTCCTGAAAACTTAACGAACTTTTTGTATAAGAAAGACCTTCCACTACTATTATATTGGTGTTTGTATCCGGTTTGTCGTCATCTCTACAAGAAAATAACAGTATGGTGACAGAGATCAAAATAATATAGAAACGGTCTTGTACTTGTATCATCTTTAATTATTTAACTAATAAACAGTTATAGCTTATGAAAGTTACTAAATATCTTTTTTAACTTTATCCTAGAATACAAAAATCATTTTTATTACTTCTCTTAGAGTGTATAGTTAACAATAGATTACCTGTTTTTAATAAAATTTAACTTTTTAAAAAATTTTACCTGATAAATATACTTCCGTTTTTATCACTCATAATGTATCGCTAATATTCATTTAAGCCTATTTTCTGGTAAGATTAAAATAAACTACGTCGACCTAAGGGTGCGAGGTAAGAAAAACGAGACCAATTCACTATAAGAATCAGGAAATAAGACTTCTTTATCTTGGTTCTATGGACTACAGTACAGACGGATCCTTGAGGAATTCTACTGATTAAAAAATGTAGATGTTACTAATACAATTGATCAGGGGTAGTAGGCTCTCTTAAAATTATGTCCACTCCATTCTTCTTTATCTATAGCATCAATACTCCATATACCTTTTTGTTTACTTAAAGAGTGAACGGTATATAATGCCTTCTCTTTTTGCGGAAAAGCAACGGTCATTTTGATCTGTAATTTCTTCAGGCTGCTTGGTTCCTCTATAAATTTAACAAAACACTTTTCGCTAAGTAGCCTCTCCTCTAGTGAATGATTTATATGTAATTTTTCATCTTCTAATTGCAAAAGTTCTCCTTCATTACCACGAGAAACCCATATTATTTTAAGATTGTTATTTTTTTCAAATCGGGATACCCATTTTTTATCTGACAAAATATTTCCATATTGATCATAAAATTTTTGCAAATTAGATTTTCTTAAATTCTCTGCATATTGAATAGCAGCAGTTCCACAACCAAATACTCTTACCCTGGATTGAACCAGTATAGTATCCGTTAATTGATCCATTTTTAATGATTCAAAAAATACCTGGTAAGGAAATTTCATCATTTCTGTATCAGGAGGAGCAATAGAAACAAAATCAGGAGAGATATTTGAGCTGTAATCCGGATTTATATGACAAGAAACCATAAACAATCCAAAAAGTAAAAAAATATTTTTAATCATAGTTTAAAATATATCATATTAATTCGTTTTTAGTATGTCTGTCTAATAGTTGTAGTAATGTTGGCATTCTATAATCTCCATGCATTTTTTTTATCAATTGGTAAGCTGTTTCTAATGTGATTCCTATAGCAGATACATACAGTGGCTTTTTACTTTCTCCACGTATTAATTCTTTTACATTTCTTTTATTTTCATGAAACCCGGATTTAGCTACCCCTATAATTGGTATCTTATTGTCTAAAGCTTTATATAAATGACCACCTAACCCTAATTTACCTTCATCATTAAGCAAGACAAAGCTATCCACAATGATACAATCTACATTTTTCAGGTTTATGGTTTTTAATAAACTAAGTATACACGGCATTTCTCTTTTATAGAATGCTCCCGGTTCATATTCAGCTATATCTTCTATAACTTCAGAATAAATCTGTACGGGCGTATCATCAGTCCATTCTTCAAAGCTAAGACATACCGTTTTAGCTTTGTTATCATAATAATATGTATCAAATGCCAGTATCATAAATAGGGATTTTTTTAAAGACTTTCTATAGTTATAAAAAGATGTAATAATGAGCAAGATATGAAGAAACTTCTAATTATTACTTCCTTCCTTGTATTGCATGTATTATAAGAATATTATTTATCTCTGGTTTCTAAATGTATACATACTTCAAAATATAAGAACAGGGATATTGAACTATTATTTAGTCAACACTAAAATGAACCAGAGCATTTATAATTCAATTTTGAATGCACCAGTAACTTTCATAGTTGTATCCTGGGTATACCCTATAACAGAAAGTTCATCTGTATCGTTCATCCAATCAGGTATTCCTAATAAAACACCACCAGATTTTTTTGTTTCTACCAAACGAGCGGCTACGATATTGGTGTTTTTAAGGGTTTTATTTCGATTTTCGCCTCTTCCTATTTTGGTTATACGTTCTGAAATAACTAATGCAAGCGTTAACCTGGCAAACTCATCGCCTTTTACTAAGTATTCTAAGGCAATGCTGGTGCTTTCTTTTTCTACATTGGTCAGATATATTTCATTTACAGCATCTATACCAGCATATCTTTGTAAAGCATTCTGCACTTTGACACTATCAGAACCTGAAAAATGTTCGCTTCCATTTACTACCAGCTGTGGTGTATACATAGATCTACTGTCAAATTTTTGCGCGTACTCCCGTTGATAATCACTAAATACTGTCTGACTAAATGGGTCTTTCCACCCCAGACGATTCCAATAATCCACGTGATATGATAATACAAATACCTGATCATTCTTATATGTATCTTTGATTTCCTCTAATAAATCATCTGCTGGAGGACAACTACTACACCCCTGAGACGTAAACAGTTCCATTACTATGACTGCATTATCATCATCCTGTGCTATTCCTGTTATAGAAATAATGAGCGTTAATAGTGTCAAAAGGTGCTGTATCATTTCGTTTATTTTAGTACTTTTAGATTCTATTATTTAGACGCTCATGATTATAAAGCTTACATCTTTTTTATGTTTGTTATTTTTCTCAACAAGTTTATTTGCTCAGGATATTGCAGTATTACAGTATAATGGTGGTGGTGACTGGTACAGTAACCCTACAGCATTACCTAACCTGATCGCTTTCTGTAATCAAAATATTAAGACTGCTATTGATCCTAAACACAAAACGGTAAAACCAGAAAGTATTGATATTTTTCAGTATCCTTATATTCATATGACAGGTCATGGCAATGTGTTTTTCACAGAACAGGATGCAGAAAATCTAAGAAATTACTTATTAAGTGGTGGTTTTTTACATATTGACGACAATTATGGAATGGAACCTTACATCAGAAAAGAATTAGTCAAAGTTTTTCCTGATAAAGAATTAACAGAATTACCCGTCTCCCACCCTATTTTTTCGAGCAGTTTTGATTTCCCAAAAGGATTACCTAAAATACATGAACACGATGGAGCTCGACCTCAGGCGTTGGGAATTAGTCATGAAGGTAGATTAATATTACTATTCACTTTTGAAAGTGATCTTGGAGATGGATGGGAAAATCCTGAGATCCACAATGATCCCGAAGAAGTCCGCCAAAAAGCGCTAAAAATGGGAGCGAATATTATTAAGTATGCTTTTGAGAATTAGTAACAATGGCAGAACAACTACATCACGATAATACCGTATTTATCAAAAATAAATTTCCTATTATCATCATCTGTGATCAAGTAAATTCTCCTGCTAATATTGGTAGTATTTTTAGAACTGCAGATAGTTTTGGGGTATCACAAATATATTTTTGTGGTACTGATATTTCTGTAGAAAGTAAACGCATGCAGCGAACAGCAAGAGCTACTCACGAAATCATTCCGTATCAACAAAAAGAAAATATAATTTCGGTAATTGATACACTAATATCTCAGGGATACATCGTTTTTGGATTAGAAATTACTAAGAATAGTGTTCCTATCTCTGAATATAATTTTGACCCTGACTCTAAAATAGCACTAATAATAGGAGAAGAAAAAAATGGAATTTCAGAAGAAGTTTTAACAAAAATAACGCAAACCGTACATATTAACATGTATGGTATTAATAGTAGTATGAATGTAGCTACCGCAACAGGCATAGCTCTATATGAGATTACGAAACAACTGGCTGCCAGAGGTGACTGATAACTTTTTTGACTAGCATCTTTTATAGCTAATGGTAGCTAAAAATACAAGAACATGCATAAAACTGAATACTTTGTAACCAATACTAATTTCTTAATGACTAACTCATGAATTCTAAAACAATTGCTTATGGTATTCTCAGAGCAATAGCTGTGATCGTTGGTGTCTTATTATTGCTGTTTTTTTTATATAAAATACAGTCTATCCTCTTATACATCACTTTTGCTGCAGTGATTTCTTTAATGGGAAGACCATTCGTCTTTTTTCTTAAGAGAAAACTAAAATTTAATAACCTACTTGCTGTCATCTGCACTCTATTAATAACCATAGCACTATTCTTTTGTATATTTTTACTTTTTGTACCTATCATTACCGATCAAGGTAGGCTGATTGGTGAAATTGACATCTACCAGATAGGAGAAAAATTTGATCGTCTTAATCAAGATGCCAGCGATTATTTTTCTATAGAAAAAATCAATTTCCCAGAGCTAATCAAACAAACAGAATTCATGGAATTCTTTGACCTCAAAGCTATTCCTGATATTATCAATACCTTTTTAAATGCTTTTGGAGGAATTATGATTGGCTTATTTTCTGTGCTATTTATTTCATTCTTTTTATTAAAAGACAGCCGACTTCTGGAAAATAGTATGTTGGTTTTTGCTAAGCGTGAAGACGAAACGAAATTTAAAAGAGCTTTTACTAAAATCAAAGATTTGTTATCGCGATATTTTGTGGGCTTATTACTTCAGGTACTTATATTATTTATATTATACGCCATTCTACTTTTAGTTTTTGGTGTAAATAATCCTATTGCGGTAGCATTAATCGCAGCTATTTTTAATTTAATCCCTTACATAGGTCCTCTTTTTGGTGGAGCCTTAGTCCTTATATTAGCAACGACAAGTCACCTCGAACTTGATTTTTCTACAGTACTTTTACCAAAACTGACCTATATATTAATTGGATATATCGTAATCCAACTTATAGATAATTTCCTGAATCAACCTCTAATTTTTGGAAACAGTGTAAAATCACATCCACTGGAAATTTTTCTTGCTATTCTAATTTTTGGAGCGCTCTTTGGGATTGGAGGATTGATTGTCGCAGTACCTTTTTACACAGCGATTAAAGTAGTTGCTAAAGAATTTTTATCTGAATACAAAATCGTGAAACAGTTGACAAAGGAACTATAATTACTTATTATTTACTTTTATATATAATCTTTTATTCTCATTACTAATCTAATACTGACTCCAATTCTTGAACTTAAAAATAGTACATAAATACATACAGAATTTTATAATAGAAAAATCAAAAAGTAACGTTGATATTAATACACTTATTCTTTCAGGAAGTCCTTTTACTGAAATTACAATTCAAGAGTTAGCACAACAAATTAATGGAAGACGTAAAGCCAAAGATAAACTCCCACTATGGTATCAGACTAAGAATATCTATTATCCGCCGATTCTGAATCTAGAACAAACTTCTTCTGAGGCTACTGCATTATATAAAAGTGAATTAGTCTCAGGAGAGCGATTAATCGACCTTACAGGAGGCTTTGGGATTGACGACTATTATTTTTCTAAAAAAGTTGCTCAGGTAATTCATTGCGAACTGAATGCTGAGTTAAGTGCCATTGTTGCATATAATTTTAAAATATTACAAGCAGAAAACATAGAGGTTGTCACTCAAGATGGGTTAGAAATTTTAACACAACAAAAAACAATAGATTGGATATATATTGACCCATCCAGAAGACATGATAGCAAGGGTAAAGTATTTTTTTTAGAAGACTGTTTGCCCAACGTTCCCAAACATTTGAAGGTACTATTTTCTAAAAGCAATAATATTCTACTAAAAACATCACCGCTACTGGATATCAATGCGGGTATCCAGTCACTTCAATATGTAAAAGAAATCCATATTGTTGCGCTACATAATGAGGTAAAAGAATTGTTGTGGGTTTTAGAAAAAGATACAAATCAACCTACTAAAATTCACTGTGTGAATTTGATTAAAGGTGTTAGGGATGTATTTTCATTTTTTTTACAAGAGGAATCTCTAATAAACCCAAAATTTTCTTTACCAAAAAAATATATCTATGAGCCCAATGCTGCAATTCTAAAAAGTGGCGGTTTCCTGAGTGTTGCAAAAGAGTATGGGCTCTCAAAATTGCATATCAATTCACATCTATATACTTCAGATGAAGTAATTGATTTTCCAGGAAGGTGTTTTACGATACAGACGATCATGCCTTATCAAAAAAAACTTCTAAAAAAAGCTAACATTACCAAAGCAAATATTACAACGCGCAATTTTCCAGAATCTGTAGCTAGTATCAGAAAGAAATTTAAAATTAAAGATGGCGGACAGATATATTTATTCTTTACAACAAATAGTTCTAATGAAAAGGTAGTTTTGGTTTGTAGTAAAGTCTAAAAATATCATCAATACTTAGGTTGTACTTAGAGAATACATCTCCCTAAATACCTCTTCGAAGAGGGACTTCTTAGCTACAGTACTTTATATCTTACTTAATTCACTAAATCTCTGCATTACGAACGAATATTTGATGTTCTATAGCATGAATTACAAGACCTGCAATGTTTTTAGCACCTGTTTTAACTAATAAATTATTGCGATGTCCTTCTACAGTTCTTGGACTAATAAACAATTGTTCACCAATCTCTGCTGTTGTTTTTTGTTCACAAATTAACTTTAGTATTTCGCGTTCTCGTGAAGTCAAAAACTCATCGCTATTTTTTCTTTTAGTAGTGGATTTTAAGGAAGCGTCTTCTAAAATTTCCATTACATGTTGGTTGTAATAAAATCCCTTTAATGCGACCTGATTAATGGTATATATTACCTCTGTTGGCGTAGCATTTTTAGCCAGATATGCCACAGCACCTTGCTGTATCATCTTATGTATAAAAGGTTTTGTATAATAACTAGTAAGAGCAATTATCTTAATTTCCGGAAAATTTTTCTTTACTATTTTTGTAGCTTCAACTCCATTTAGATCTGGCATTTTTAGATCCATAAGAATTACCTCTGGCAATTCTTTAGTATGATCTAATTGTTTGATTAAGTCATTACCATTTTCTGCCTGAATACAGATTTCTATGTTTACTTCTTTATCTAAAATAAAGGTAATTCCTTGTCTAAACAAGGTCTCATCATCTGCAATCGCCAATTTTATAATGTCTTTTTTCATGAGATAGATTTTAGAAACTGGTTATGTTTTGTTGATATTAGTTACAATATTATATACACAGTATACAATTGGTTCCTTACAAAAAATATCATCTCTCGATCTCTCCTTCAATAGAGAGGAGTTATATATCATTTCTATTTACTGAATCTATATTAATAGTAAACGTTGCTCCTTTTCCAATTTCGCTTGTATAGATTAGCTCTCCATTAAGCATTTCCACCCTACTTTCAATATTTCTGAGTCCGATTCCTTTCTTTATATCAATAGAACCAGTATCAAACCCTTTACCTTGATCCATATATTTAAGATCTACTTGGGCATCATTATTTTCTAATAGTATAGTAATATGTTCTGCCTCTCCATGTCGTATCGAATTATTTAGTAATTCTTGTATAATTCTAAAAATATGTAATTCGTTGCTTTTAGACAATATATTTGAATATGCTATGGTACAATCAATTGTTACACTTTTACTATTCATAAATTCATCGCACAACTCTTCTATAGCTGCCTGCAGACCAAAATTCTCTAAAATCGGAGGTAATAAATTATGTGCTAATCGTCTGGAACTCTCCAGAGTGTTAGTCGTTACAGCTAATATATGCTGTAGTGTTTGTTCTTTTTCTTTGTGATTCAATCTACCATCAATCAATACATTGGTACTGAGGCTTACTACATTTAGTTTAGCACTAATAGCATCGTGTAAATCCTGGGCAATCCGCTTACGCTCTTCTTCTTGAGTTTCTATAGTTGCGTGCAGGAGTTCTTTTTGGTAAGAGATGGTTAAGTCTTTTTTTTCTAATTCTGTTGCTATAATTTTTTTACGAGAAAAGAAGAAAAATACTACTAATGCTACTGCCATTAATAGCAATACAGATATTGCGATCAAAATGAGAACTACTATTTGTGCGTCTTCTTGTAATAATTCGTTCTCCATTCAACAAAAATTAAGATTTGGAAGATAATGTAAATAAAAGCATTAAGCTTTAAAAGTAAAAGATAAGTATCTTTAGGAATTTTAAGATTAAAAACTAAATTACCTGATGCAAAAATTAGAGTGCTACATATGAGATACAAAAAAATTCCAATATTAATTAATAAAAATTCTGGCTTTTCTATTATTAACGATCGGTACAAATAAAATAATGAATATATTATTAAAATTGATTGAGTCAAGGTTATACCAATAGAATTATAAATAAAAAATAACCTATAATTTTGTGAGTATTGATATCCTAGAAATGATAGAACAATCAATATAATAAATAATACTATTTTCTTTTTTATTAAAAATTTATAAAAAATAGATAATAATAAAAATTGAGAAATAAAAAATACATTATTCAAATACAAATTATTCTTATGTGAGATAACACTTGATAATGTCATCCAAGTTTGGATAATACAAATAACAAAAATAAAAACTGTAAAAATTATAAAAGCCTTACTTCTATGTAAGGCTTTTATATAAAGAATAGTATTAAAAATTAAAAATAAATTCCCAATGTATATTAAACATTTTAAAAATAACATCTATTTTTCTAATTTAGTGGACTTGCGCTATCACATACTGGTGGACATGGTGACGTAGCATCATAAATACCACTACTGATTAATAATTCAGCACCGTCAACATCAATCAAAACAGGTTTTCCGTCTATTTCACCATCAATAATATCTCTATAAACACCATCTATTTCCTTAGTACCCACTAGAAGTATTCTTTCCTCTTTTTCTTCACTCGGTGGTTCAGCACCTATTGCCATATACCCTCGTATATTAAGTTGATTACGTTTAGCCCGTTTTTGTGCAACTGCAGCCACCTTATCAGTCAAAATATTCATTTCATTTAATACTTCAATTAAATCTACTGCAGGTATTAAAAATGCCTTACAAGCATTCGGGTGTCTTTTTCTCCAAGCTGCAGTCCACTCAGCCCCTGTTTCACTACTAACTGTATTTTCTGTATTCGGGTTCTCTTTACTCATTTTTATATTTGGTTTAGATTATTATCCTATAAATTTATAATAATTACTAAGGAAAACCGTATGAAAATAATATAAAATAAGGGAAGATATCACTTTTTAACAAAATCAGGTATTTATACGTGGTGTCTACAATAGATACTGACATTGTTTTATAAACGATATCATCGGTGTTCCCTAAAACAAATAAGATCGCTTGCTTCGAGAATATTAAACATCCATCCCCAACCCTTCCTTCGAAGGAAGGTGGCTAAAAAAATTACCAAACAAAATATATCATTGAGATAAAAATAGTTTTACAAATACACGATAGTCTTCAAAGTAAATGATACTCAAGAGAAACTTCAGTAAACTCAACAAAATTATTGAAATTCTGATACAAATTAAACAGGTACCATACAGAAAAAATGCAGCAGTCGACCAGACGAGCATACATAATCAGGATATGATCGTTTCTCTGGAATCTATAAAGGAAATCGGTTTCCTGCTCATCTCTGGAAATTTCATAGTTTTCAATTTTTTGTAAGGATGTAGTACAAGATTGGGTACAACTCTTAGATTGGCTCTACAATGTTCTTTTACTTCTTTTTGTTGTAATGCACTCATCGAGTCCTCAACATGAAGCAATAACTTATCGGTTCCCAGATCATCAGTTACTACCTCAATAACGTAAATTCCCATTTCTTTATAACTTGTCAATACCTCGATAATACTTTGTGGATATAAAGTGGTGCCTTTATATTTAATCATATGCTTTTTTCTACCTAACACAGGGCTTAAACGCAAGGTACTTCTACCACAACTACAGGGTTCCTCATGAGCTTGTACCATATCACCGGTAGCATACCGTACTAATGGCATGGCTTCTACACCTAATGTTGTAATGACCAACTCGCCTACCGTTCCTTTTGCAACTGGATCACCCATATCATCCAAGATTTCTGTGATAATTAATTCAGGTTGACGATGTCCACCCTGATGTGCTTCACATTCTGTAAAAGCGGTACTCATTTCTGTAGAGGCGTAAGTAGAATATAAATCTATGTCCCAGATTGATTTAATTTTTTTTCCTAGTGTATTTAAATTAAAATCCTGATCTCTTATGGGCTCGCCTATACAAATAGCTGCTTTAACCGAAGAATTCTGGTAATCAATTGCATGTGTCTTTGCATAATACACAAGCTTTAATAAAAATGAAGGTACTACCACAAGATATGTAGACTGAAAACGGGCAATTGAATCCCATTGTAATTCTGGTATCCCGGATCCTACTCGTACCATGGCTGCTCCTAATTTTCTGGTGCCTAAAAAATAAGCCAACCCTGCCATAAATCGTCGATCCATAGTCGTGGTTAGCTGAACTACATCTTTTTTAGTTACTCCTGCGGTAGCAAAAGATATAGCCTCATTATCTGCTAATCGCTGTAAGTCTTTTTCTGTTAATGCAAAAGTCACTGGTTTTCCTAACGTTCCTGATGTCGTCACATAGTCTATTATTTTAGATCTAGGCACACATAAAAAATCATCATTAAATGATTGTAAATCTTCTTTTGTAGTTAATGGTAGTTGTACTAAATCTTCTGTCGTTTTAATTGTATCAATATTAATAGAACACTTAGCAAACGACCTCTTGTAATAGGTAGAATGCTCTGATACAAAAAGTAACATCTCCTGAAGCTTTTTATACTGGAGTGTTTTTATTTCTTCTGGTGTTGCGCGTTCTATGTTTTTAGTCATGTATTTGTTTACTTCTTTTTTGATTCTTAACCGGTATTAGCCTTCTTATAAAACATTCACCGGATCAGGTCTGGCAGTATTACTTTTATACGAATCAATCTTTTATCAATACTCCATTAATTGTACTTATATCATACCCAATATTTTCTAACACTCCATTTTCATTTTGCCAAGGATTAAAATAATCAAAATTTGCTCCCACATACAATGTTTCATCAGAATCATCATAGGATACAGTATTTTTAAAAATAAAGACCTTCCCAAAATCAAATAACACATGTACTTTTTTCTCAGGATAGTAGGTTGTACTTGATGCTCCTTTTAATGCTGTTTGAGAAGTTTTATGAAGTTGGATGTTAGTTTTTTTCTCAAACTCTGATATACTCATTATTTTATCCACTCTATAAGCCTGAGCATTACAAGAAGTAAAATTGTATTTGCTCTGAATCATTCTTCCCACTTTGCATAAATTTTCCGGAGCGTAACAACTCTCAAAAAGAGCATCCCAATATTTAATGTTTTTTATTGCTCTATCATAGTCCATACTATGAGGATTTATTCTTTTTGATATGTAAGGGATCATCTTTCCTTTAGATATAATGCAATATCCGTACTCTATTTCTGTATAAGAATGTGATCCCATATCATTTTTTGTAAAACGTGTTCTACATAAAATATCACCATTTTCGTGTATTGAAATAGGTCTTATTTTAGAACTTATCGAAGAAGGACCTGTCGTAAAGGGTTTAAAACACAAAAACAGAATAGCAATAAATATATATTTTTTCATACATAATTTAATTTGGTTTCAGTCCTGAGCAATTTTCTTAAGTTTTGATTTCATTGCAACAAATTCAGTAAATAGAAGAGCTACTACCTTCGATATTACGTGAAAAAATCTACATCTTTCGTTTACATTTTCTAATATACTTTTTTAATTTCTCCTGATCTGGTATTGTAGTAATTTCTTTTTTCTCTCCTTCCACAAAAGCAGAGAATGCTTTCTCATACTCCTTTTGAGTATAGTGATATTCACCCAATACAAAATACGTTGCCCAATAGTCCGGATTTAAAGTTTTAAACTCCTTTAGCTCATCATCTGGTATGATTTGTCTGGTTTTTGAAGCTTCTTTGATCTTGCTACGAATCATTCTGAACTTTTCATAGTTGGTATATTCTTTAGTATGAATAAATGGATCTTCTGGAATATTTAGTGCTTCTGAGGCAATTACTACCTCTTTCTGAGTAATCTCCAATTTTTTAAAGACAGTATTTAGATCATATGCTACAAATGTTCCCATCTGGTATGGATTGGTAGAAACCCATACTTTTAATTCTTCTGGTTTAAAAACGATTCCGTGATGGGCTAATAACTGGTTTAAAGCTTTCTCATTACCGTAGCCTATATTTTTATCTTCTAATCCTTCTCGATTCCTTAATATTGCGACTGCTTTCTCAGGGTCTAATTGATTATTTTCTGATACTAATTCTGTCATTCGCTGGTATCTATATAAAGAATGCCCTTCTTTTATAGCTTTTAGATTTCGTTTATCACGATGATATGATTCACTTTGAAAATGATTTGCACATACTAATTGGTTCGAATTAGCAACCTCATAAACTCCAAAATTATCTGGAGCTACTTCGATCAAAACCGCTTTTTTATCTTTTGCACTCCCAATCATAATAGATTCTGAAACAAAAACATCCCTTTTTTTTGCAATATCAATCGCTTCCTCTATCGTAGACGCGTATTGCAAAATCTCACGGCTAAGGAGAGAAATTGGTGTTTTTGCGATTGTAGGGACCTTAGAAGCACTCGCATTGATCGTGACGGTGATCCCTTCTGTATTCATACCTGACAGCACACCCATCATTCCTGCCCATCCATAGGACATAAATTTATATCCCCGATCCGGATTTACAAACATGATTAGTTTTTCTTTTGCAAATTCATCTCCTGCATAAAAATCAAAATTACGACCAATCAGCAGTTGCCCGTCTGTCGTTTTTTTGCCCCACGTAGCAAACGAAGTACAACCTACCAACATCAAATCCTGTAATGCGTGTCCTATATCGTGTGCTCCATGTGCATACAACATTCGTACATAGGGTGTTGCAAAATTATTATAATCATCAGATGCATAGCGTGAAACTCCATAAATCTCTTTTTTATATTCTTCGGGTACATGGAGATATAGTTTTCTATTATACCAAGCGATAATTTTACTTAAAAAATTGCGATATCTCTCAGAAGGCACCAATTCTTCTATTTTACCCAGAAAAGCATCTTCTTGTAATTTCATCAATTCTCGAGTAAGGCTACCTGCAGCAATTCCTCTTGCTAAGGGTGTTCCTTCGAGATATAATTCCCACAGACCGTGTTTATTTTTGTGAAGCTGATTATTATTTAGTGTATAGAAATTCTCATTATGAATAATTCTAGTGGTATCAATCTGTTGTATTCCTGAAATATCTGGTATATCAGTAAGCGATTTCTTGACCCCACAAGAAGAAATCAGGATCAGTAATGACAATATTACTATATGTTGTAAAAATTGTTTCATACACTATTTAATCTTTCTTTTTCTTCCAATAACTCTTTGATACGTTGTAATAAGTATTTTTTTCCTAGTATTTCTCCGCAAGTTACTACTGCACTAATTGTCACCCCCAGAATCCCATGCATATTCAATCCCTGTCCTGTAAATAAAAGATTTGGAACCTTAGTCCTTGGTGACAAAAATGATCGCATTGGACTTTTAGCATCTTTAACAAAACCATACATTCCTCCTTCATGACACCCTATATAATCCCTATATGATAGCGGTGTAGATGCGTGTACCGATTGAATACAAGATCGAATCTCTGGAAATTTCTTTTCTATTTCTTTTAAATACACCTCTATTTTACGCTGTTTAAAAGCTTCATAATTTTCTCCTCGATTATTTTTGGATGCTACTGTGTTAAATGTATTCGCCCATGCTTCGGTTTCATCAAACCGCATGTAAGCGATCGATGTTAAATTCTCTGCATATCCCGGATTCTTAAGATCTTCATTCATAGAAAGCCAATAATAATTGGGCCAATCTTTCTCTTTATATTGCTGTGTAGACCATACTTCATTTAATGATGAATGATGGTAATAATTTTTGTTCTGATATGGAAATGTTCCTTTCTTAAACACTATATATAAACTAAAGGAAGAAATCACACTTTCTGTTCGCTGGATTCTATTGTAATATAGTTTTCTAAAACGATTTTTCCCAATAATTTTCAGCGTTAGCTTGGGATCTATATTGGATATAAAAGTTTCTCCATAAAAGGTATCTCCTTGTTTTGTAGATACCGATACTAATTGATCTTCTTCAAAATTAAAAGCGTTTACTTCTTGATATTTATGAATAACACCCCCTAAATTTCTAAAACGTTTAATTAATAATTTAGCAATCTGACTCCCTCCCTGAATACATCTCCAGGCGCTTTCTATATACGAATTAACAGATAGTGCATGTACGTAAAAGGGAGTTTTATTAGGGTCCCCTGCATATAACAAATTAGATCCCCATAAAATTGCCTTCAACTTATCATTTTTGATAATGCTATCGATATAGTCCTTTGCATTAAGAGTTAGACTTGTATCTTCATAATTCAATTCCTCCGGTGACAGGTTATAGAGAGGAAAGGCATAACAGGTATCTTTAACTTTCTGTATATATGCTTTAATCCCTGTTTCTTCTTCGGGAAAAAGCCTGGCTAATTGCTTTATAAAATTATCATACCCCTGCGCGTGTGGATATGCTATCGGATCTCCACCAAAAGTAACTATATCATATCCATCCATATCCATACGTTTGATCTTAAGATCATCCATGATATCCAGATATTGAAAATACTTATACAGGTTTTGCCCTCTATCCAGACCACCTATATAATGAACACCAGTGTCAAAAATACTTTTATCTCTTACAAACGTCTGTAAATTACCTCCAAACTGATTGTTTTTCTCTAAAACACAAACACGCTTGCCTTCTTTAGCAAGAATTGTAGCTGTTACTAATCCTCCTAATCCACTACCAATTATTATAAAATCATATTTTTTCTGCATGGATTATGCCTTGTTCAAAACGGTGATTCCTAACTCTTCTACCTCCACCTTAAAATTCTGGGGTATACGCACTACTAATTCTCTTTCTTCTGAGAATACAATAATTCGTTTTGTATTTGGAGTTATTAAATTCTCTAAGTGTTCCATAGCAACCGGTGAGGCTGTTTGTAACAAAAGTACATCAAATTCAGTACTATTTTTATCCTGATCAGATACAAAATTAATTTTATGTCTATGTGTAGCATAACAATGTTGTGCTACAGATAGATACGCTGGATTGGTAAGTATTCCTTTTAATTTAGCGTACGGTTTCTTATAACTAAGGTATAGTAAGAACTGTCCATACGCATCCGAATACATACCTACTTTATCAGATGGTTGAATAAAGGTAGCAGCTCTGTAATATACATTTTTTTGCTTTCTAAATTCATTCTTCATTTCAGTAAAACAAGTCTTATAACGATAATTGTTTAAAAATGCTTTTTTATAATAATCTACTCCTTCAATTTCTCCTTGCAACTCAATATATTGCTCTTTAGAATAGCGACTCATTTTTTTTGTTCTTTCTGTATAGCTACTTCCAAAGTCTATATTCTCAGGGGTAACTCTGGGTAAAATCTTCACGCATATTGTTCCTTCTCGGATTATAAAATCTCCTTTTGGCGAAATCTGGGAATTTCCATGAAGTATCACAGGTATTATATCCAAGTTTAATTCTTCAGCGATATAAAAAGCACCTTTATGAAACCTACTCATCTTAGCTCTATCTGCTCTGGAACCTTCAGGAAATACAACTAATGAGTATCCTTGCGCTATCTTTTCTTTTAAGTGTGTAATCCCATCTTCTACCCCAGAAGAGACGGGATAAAAACCAGCGAGTTTTGCTGCTTTGCCAAAAACAGGATTTTTATAAACCCAATCTTTGACCAGAAAAATAAGCTTAGGATGTAATCTTCCAATAGCAAGAATATCTAAGAATGAGGTATGATTAGCAATAATAATACTGGGGTTGCTAAAGTCCTCATTGTTACTATTTATTATTTTTTTCTTTAGATATGGATTGGTGTAAAGAACAGAAGCCATTAATCTGGCAGTTAGCTTGTGATACCAGCTCATTTTCTTTTT
Organism: Aquimarina addita; assembly: GCF_039539305.1. Taxonomy (NCBI): domain Bacteria; kingdom Pseudomonadati; phylum Bacteroidota; class Flavobacteriia; order Flavobacteriales; family Flavobacteriaceae; genus Aquimarina; species Aquimarina addita. The sequence goes on from NZ_BAABCW010000006.1 coordinate 160,501, forward strand.
CGTAGCTATGGGAAACCAAGGAATTATCAAACTACAGACCGTAGATACTACAAAGCCTACACTGATAAAATACCCAAAGCCTACTAAGGACCAAAACGTTTGCCATACTTGCAAAGGAGCTAATCCTTTTTTTGACCGATTGGTAATCAGTATATGAAACAACAATGGCTGTATTGTAAATGCTACTAAAACTGCTGCCAAAATACCTATGAGAGAAACGACAGCAATAGATCTGAGTGCAGGATGTTTTGCAAAAATTAAAACCCCAACACCTAATATTGTTGTAATGACAGATAGAAGAATCGAGGTTTTATAGGTTGGTAATTCTTTTGATCCGTAAGTATACTCTTTTATCAACCCATTGGTAATAAAAATACTATAATCTATTCCCAATCCAAATACGAATGTAGATATAATTACATTAAAAATAGTAAACTTAATACCAAGCAACTGCATTACTCCCAATGTGATTATCCAGGTAATTGCTATAGGAAGTACCGTAATAAGGGTAAGCATAGTATCCTTATAAAAAAGCAGTAATAGGAACACCACTGCAATTAAAGAATAGCCTATCAATGTATTGAAATCATTTTTTAAGTTTCCTAATAAATCTTCATTGAGCTGCTTACGATCAATCACTACCATATTAGGAATACCACTCAATTCCTTCGTCAATACATCTGCATGATCAGGATGTACTTTTATAGCAGAAACTACGGTTGAAAATGCATCTTCTTTACTAACGAATTCATCTAAATATAATTCTTTGACTTTTCTATATTGATCAAAACCTATAGTCTTATGATCAGATTGTAAGACCTCGTAAAACGGTGTAAATGTTTTTGTTTTAAAACCCAATACTACTCCTTTCTCTTTTAATAGTTTGATAATCGTATCCGTACGTTGCTTTGTCCAGAACTCATTCCAGATTCGTATTTTTTCTTGCTGCTTTTCCTGAGATAAAACAATACCTCCAATCGAGCTATAATTCATCAGTGCATCCTGTTCCTTTTTTTTGTGTAGCAAGGTATACACTGTATTATTGGTATTCAATGCCTCATTCAAAGAAGTTCCATAAGTAACCAGATATATCGATTGTGAAGCAGTAGTATTATTAATCCGATCAAGATCAGTTTCTGCTTCTACCAATCCATCAGGTTGGTAATTCATAGCACTAAGATCTGTATCAAACTCTACTTTATGAAATAAAAACAGTCCTATACAACACATAATAACCACTGCAGCAACCAGCACTTTATACTGATGAAAACCAATTTTTGATACGATATCTAAGAATGTCTTCTTTTCAGTTATTTCTTTTGTAGATGAACGATATACTTGTGGAATAAAAATCAATGCAAATACAGATGCACTTACTACACTGATTGCTGCAAAAATCCCTAAATCCTGTAATGCTTCAGATTTTACAAAAATTAAGCATAAAAAAGCAACTGCTGTGGTAGCACTGCTCATCAAAACTGGCATTGCCACATCACGATATAGCTCTGTGACATCTCTATTATTTCTAAAATGTGTAAGGATATGTAGTGAATAATCCAGTGTGATCCCCAATAAAACTGATCCTATCCCAAGAGAGATCGCCGATATTTGCCCTTTTATTAAATATAGCATAGCAATGGCTATAATGGCTCCAAAAACAGTGGGTGTAAAAATAATGAGTGGTACTGTAATTTTTCTGTAGAACGCAATCAAAATCAGCAACAAAATGGTCAATGCTATGCTGATGGTAAGCTGTATATCTTTTTTTATTTGCTTAGCATTTGCAACTGCATATAAAGTAGATCCGAACAAAGTGGCTTTTATTTCATTGTTATATGCTGTGTTTAATATAGTAGTAATGCTTTCTAATCCATCCACAAAAAAAGTATTCTCTCTGGTTTCATTAGCCGATAATGCTGGTGTAATGAAGAGTAATATGTTTTTTTGGTCCTTAGTAATTAAATATCCGTTATAAAGGTCAAAGTTATCTCCTAACTGTAATTGTGCCAATTTTTGTAAACCGATCGGAGTCAATGCCAATGGATCTTTAACAATGAACTTTTTAGTCACTAATCCCGCTGGTGAAATCAGAGTTTTATAGTTCGTGTTTAAAATATTGGTAATGGAATCAGAATTAATTTTTTTTGCAATTAACTTATAATCAGATTCAGTAAGAAAAAAAGGAAGATGTTGGTATACAAAATCATATAATTCCATTACTGTATCATCTGCTACTTTACCTTGAATCTTATCTATATAATCAGGAAGCTGGCGCTGCAAGGAATCTATATATTGATCAGCATATTCTGTCAGCTTTTCAGGGTTTGCTTCTTTTACACTAATGTTTACTACAATTTTATCCGAAAAAGAAACCTGTTGTAGTACTTTTTTAATAGTCTCTGACTTATCATTGACAGGAATTAAATCCGTAATATCTTCTTTAAAATCAATTTGATTTGCCAGAAATGCAAAAACTGCAAAAACTGCGATAATTGTTGGCCATGCAATTAATTTATATTGTCTGATGTGTTGATATACAGATAAAAAAAGGTTAGGCATCAATTGTATTACGTTTAGAATTGCGAATGCTAAAATACAAATACGCAACGATTCCAGAAATCAATGCTACGACAATTGCCAGCACTACACTACCTATTATATATTGACTCAATCCTGTAAAGACGTCGGTACTTGATTGTATATCTTCGATATTTAATGTGGCATCTATTTTTTTACCTAAAACAATTGCTCCTAACTGATAACTGATGTAAATAATAAATGGAATTACTGGAGGCAGACTGATATTAGAAAAAAGAAAGGCAATAGCTTTATTTAGTTTAAAAACACTTGCCATGGTGATTACTAAAACTGTTTGAAATCCCCACAAGGGAACAATACCTATAAAAAGCCCTAACATAATAGCTTTTGCCTTTTGTAACGGAGCTTCATCACTCTTCAGGATATCTTCTTTCCATATTTTTTTAAACCCTTTTTTTTTTGCTCCGAGTACTAATCTCTTAGGAAGATAAAATAATAACGTAAGGAGTACCAGCCATGTATTGAGCAGACTGATTCTGGTAAAATCCTGAAAAGGTCTAAAATGAGATACGCGTTCTTTCTCATCATATAAAACCTTAATCGGAATATTACGAACCTGGACACCACGCCAAGCTAATTTTACAATCACTTCTATCTCTAGTTCGAATTTAGTTGTAAAAAGGCGTAATTTATTAATTTCTTTAATTGGATAGAGTCTAAAACCGGATTGTGTATCCTCTAACTTAATTCCGGTTTCTATATGATACCAAAAATTAGAAAACCTATTACCAAAGCTACTTTTGCCCGGTACAGATGGATCCTTCATATTACGAGCACCAATTAATAAAAGTGGTATTTCAGGATTTTGTTGCTCTAATTCATTAAGAAAAACAGGTAGATCTGATGGGAAATGTTGTCCGTCACTGTCTATGGTGAGTGCATAATCATATCCCAATCTATTTGCTGCCTTAAAACCCTCACGTAATGCCATCCCTTTACCTCTATTCTCAGGAAAAGTTATGATTTCTAATTGACTTTCATAAGGTACTAAAATAGTAGCAGTAGTATCTGTAGCACCATCATTAATAATCAGTATCCGATCTGTGTATTCTAAAACCCCTTGAATAATAGCATCCAGTGTTTTCTGGTTGTTATAAGTAGGAATTAAAACACAACAATTCAATGCTTCAAAACGCGAATCTAATTGGGTTGTTATCGTCACAATACTATTTTATACTTCGTAAAAATAGGATAATTAGGGACGGAGTACAAGATAATACGTATGCGGTTTATAATTAACCCGTAAACTTTATACTAAGAACTACAATTGGTTTAATCATAGGCAAAACCTTTTACAGATTGCTCTACTTCATTAAGGCTCCAATTATAATCCTTAGGTCCAAGATCATCTTGATTGGTTATTGGTATTCTAGAATATCGGTTTACAAACCCTACAAGGTCTTCTCCATTTTCCTTAAAATCTTTTCTATACCAGGAAAATATTTTTGAAAGACTAATATGAGAAGCTGTAATTGTATTTCGGGTTGGATCATTAATAAATCTTTCTGCTTGAATATCTAATAATTCATATAGGTTTTCTGCAGTATATGCTCTATTGGATATAACAGGACAAGAGATCGAAGCACAATTAATGGCAAAATGTATTCTTGCATCTCCGAATTTCCTCAAGATGTTGTGTTCTATATCATTAAGACTAAGCCATTCACCATCTATTTTAATAAATTTCTTATCCCAAGGTTTTTTCAGATCCTTAATACTCTCTATAGGGTAACTATCAATAACTAATTTGATGGTATAGGCATTATAAGCGTTAATCCAATATGCCATTTGCTCATTGCGAGACCAACTAGCATCTGGTCTGTTTTGTGATAGCTCCTTAAAATATTTGTATAAATAAGAACTGTCTTGCATAAAACCAGCATAATTAACACTACCATCTTCATAAACGTTCAGTAATAAGGCAGTATCCCAACTGGTATGATCAAACTTTTCCTGACTAGATATTGTAAGACTAAAACCTAGTATAATACATAAAGTTATAATTGTTTTCATAGTGTAATAATTTTAGTGTTGCTCTTATTAGGACGTTTTTAATTCAGATTCCTGTCAGACTATATGCAAAAATTAACCCAATAAGGTCTTTAAGAGTCTTTGCATTATAAGCAATAGTAGTAGTTTTCTCTAAAAAGTTAAATTATTGTTAAGGTATTTAATACAGATGTCTTTCGACGAAATAAAATACATAGTTTACACAGATATACATTTGGATTGCAGATTTCAGTAGATGTATTTGACAAGAAGTTTAGTATACAGAAAAGTTACAATTTATGAGAAAAATTATCTATTTAATCACCTGGACAATTATAACTTCTTGTACTATGGTTAACAGTACAAATCATTCAGAACAAAAAGAATCTACTGCTATACCTATTTTACAAAAAACTAAAAAAACCATGGGACTTTCATTAGAACAAAAAGAAGAAATTAATACGGCGTTACGTGCTCTTCTAAAAAGAAAAAATGCTGATGCGTATGTAATTATAAATATTTTATCCTCAGATAACTATATCCAGTTTGCATTAGATAAAAACAGTGAATTATTTTTTGACTTTCCTACAATTCAATTGAATACCTTACAAATAAACAAAGCTAAAAAAGCATTATTACCATATGATGTACAGTTTGAAGTTGTTAAGTCAAATGATCCAAATAAAAAAGAGGTAATTAGAGAATTCAGTGTATTTAATAAAAACTTGAAAACTGATGTAAAAACTGCCATAATTATGACAGAAAAAGTGATTACAGAAGTATTCGATTTAAGACAAAATATTCCTTTACAAATAGACGAAAATTAAAAGCACCTTTTTTAAACATCTCAATATCAGAAAATTTATGCAAAAAGAAATTTTAGATAGAATTAAGTTATTAGGAGGAAATATAGATGCTGTAACAGGTAAATCATTTTCAGAAGACATACTATCCATTACTTTTGATACTGTACTTTATAAGAAACCTACGGACACTCCATGGGCAAAAGCTGAAGATGAAGAACCTATATATGGTATTGGAGATTTTATAGAGAAACACTTAGCTACATATAAAGAAAATTCTCAAGCATTATATGATAAAATTATTGATAAGTATTACCGCTTAACTAAAGAAGGGTTTGGGCAGATGTTTTGGGTAGCAACATTATTTACTCTATTTAAAGAAGGTACAGATGATTTTATTGATCAGGAGGAGGTTGACTTAAAAGAATCTTTTGAATTTTAGTCTGTAAAAAAAAATCAAAAAATGAACTTACATTAGCTACAGTTATTTTACTTTTCGAAAACAAATAGCTATTAATTAAATAAAAGATCCCATAAGGGTTTTCGCATATGATAAGAATATTATATCAAAAATTACAATACAAGATCAGATATATTATATGGATGCTATTCATACCATACTCTATATATTCACAAGAAATTAAAACTCCAGCTATTCATATAATAGAACCTACAATTGATCCTGACCTGAAAATCGGTTCAGGTCGCGAATGCGATTATCGTGATAATATTGGTTTTATAATCAATAAAGAATATGTTATCTACCAAGACTGCAATAATCACACTATTTTTTATCCGGATATAGCCTCTTTTCGCACTTATAATAGATATGGAGAAAATATGTTTGCTGTAGATAAAGATGCAGTTTACTTTATGGGAACCAAAATTAAAACTGATACTACTGACTTACAAGTACTAAGAGGAAGTTACTATGGAGATAGTAATGATCACATTTGGAAAACAAAAGATGCCGTCTATAAAAACACGGAGAAAATCGAAGTAACTGATGTAGCCTCCTTTGAACAAATAGGCTCTTACAATAGTAATTATTTTAAAGATAGTTTTTTTGTTTATTATATTGACAAAAAAATTGAAGTAGCCGATGTTGCAACCATAGAAACTGCTAATCTTAGTAAAAACTTCGCTTTTGACAAAAATAACTCATATCTCAATGGAGAAATCATTAAGTATGAAAATGAAAAAATAATCCCCGTTAATAATACGTTATATAAAACTACTACTCATGTATTAACAAAAAGCGATGATGAATTTACCGTTATTGAAAATATCGATGCTCCAAGTTTAAAAAGCTTATCCTCCTATTATGCAATAGACAAAAACAATGCATACTATATGAATTATGCATTACCGCTAACATCAGATCAGCTACAGAACCTAAAAGTATGGGAAATAGGAATTAATTCCTTTTTTTCTGATGGAGAATATCTGTATTACGAAAAAGGAACTCTTCAAAAAGATCTTGATGTAAAAACTTTTGAGCGTCTGGAAAATACAGAAGAAATTTGTGAATTATATTTTGATAAAAACGGAATCTATTATGGAGAATATGATTTTGATACCATGGAAGTCATACATCAAAAGATTCCTTTCCTTTATAACACTCCCATAAGTCAAAAAGACATCATTAAAACTGAATACCGCTGGTATGTACTTTATAAAAATCAATTGTATCATACATGGGATAAAACTATTACTCTTAACTTAACAAAGGAGCAAATACAACTAGCTAAAGAACATAAGCTTTCTCCGCAGTTGTTACCAATAGACCAAGGGTTTGGCGATGGAGTTTATAAAATCAAAAATAAAATATATTGGGATCAGACGGTAACAGCTGCAGATGCTACAACTTTTAGTCCTCTTATTGAGGGTAGTTTTAAAGATGCTAATCACGTTTATATCATTGATAAAATAAAAGGATTCTCCAGCATAAAAGGAATTGATAGCCATACCATAGAAGAATTTCATGGTTTTATAAAAGATACCAACTATCTATATACAGCGAATAGAAAAATCATCAAAAGCAAGGATATAGAATTATTAGGAATTTTTACTGGAAATAAAGAATATAGTAGTCAGTCCAACAATCCATCTTCTGATTTTTATTTGTTTAAAAATGTAGAGGGATACTGGTTAGTAAAAAAACTAGTAAGTGAAATTATAATCCGACGTTTAGGAGATACACTGGATACTGACTGGAAAACGGAACTCCTTGATTTTAAACTTAAATGATTAATAAAATCCTTATAAAGTTATACTAAATGATCAAATATATTGTATGGATACTCTTAGTACCAATTACTATAATTTCACAAGAAATTATAACTCCTGTTATCAAGATAGTAGAGCCTACTATGGATAGCCTCATGAAGGTAACTTCACTCAGTGAATGTAAGTATTGTGATTCTCCGTTTTTTATTCTCAACAAAACATCGGTAATCTATCAAGACTGTAATAATCGCACTGTTTTTTATCCAGATATACCTTCTTTTCGTAGTTTTTCTACTGACAATAAAATTAGAATACCATTTGCCTTAGATAAAGAAGCAATATATTTTAGAGGTGTAAAAATCAAAACGGACACTACTGGCTTTCAAATAATAGGAGAAAAGTATCATAGAGGAGGTAATGATTTTTTATGGAAAACAAAAAACGCCGTTTATAAGAATACTAAAAAAATAAAGGTGGCTCATGTAAAAACTTTTCAAGCTACTGGGGCATTTTGGGATGACTATTTTAGAGATGACTTTTTTGTTTATTACTTTGATAAAAAAATAGAAGGCTCTGATGGCATAACTGTTCATACACCTATAAAAAACTTTACTTTTGATAAAAATAACTCATATCTAAAAGGAGAAATTATAACTTATGAAAATAAAAGAATTACACCTGTTAATAATACATTTTACAAAACTTCCACACACGTATTAACAAGAAGAAATAATGATTTTATCTTATATAAAAATGCTGATGCTGCAACCTTAAAGAGTTTATCAAAGTCTTATGCTATAGACAAAAATCACGTGTATTACCTGGATACTGTTCTGCCAGTAAAACGTGAATACTTAAAAAATATAAAAATCTGGGAAAAGACAAACGACGCCTTTTTGTCTGATGGACAACATATCTATTATAAAGATGGAAACATACAAAATGAATTAGATGCAACAACTTTTGGAATGTTCGCGAACTCTGACAATTATTACTTTGATAAAAACGGAGTATACTATAGAAAATGGGATAAGGAAATAGCTGATGTTATCCATAAAAAAATACCTTTTCATTATAAAAATACCGTCCATCTAGAAAACACAATTATACCAGAAAAAACCAGCTATATCATTTATGAAAACCAAGTCTATGACTTCTCTAAAGAAATTTTATATCTTAACCTAACTAATGAACAAATACAACTGGCTAAAGAAAATAAACTCTATGGTCATATAGCACCTATAGAAAAAAAATACTCTAATGGAGTAACCCTGATGGCAAATATAATATACTGGAAACAAAGAAAAACCATTGCTGATGCCTCTACCTTTAGTCCAATCGGACGTAATTATAAGGATCTTAATCATGTATACATGATCGATCAAACAAAAGGGTTTAGTATAATAGAAGGAATAGATAGTAATACAATTGAAAATTTTAATGGTTTTACAAAAGATGCTAATTATCTATATCTTGATCATAGAAAAATTATTAAAAGTAAGGATATAGAGCTGCTAGGCACTTTTACAGGATATAGAGGTCAATGTAGTATTGATAACACCCCTTACTCGGATTATTATTTATTTAAAAATGTAGAAGGATACTGGTTAGTAAGAAGAGTATATAATGAAATTACAATCAGAAATCTTGGAAATACATTAGGAGAAAACTGGAATACAGAACTGTCTAATACTATTATTAAATAATTCGCAACGCATGAAAAACCTACTTGTAATTACTGGCATACTCATTTCATTTATTTGCAGTTGGTCACTTAGTAAAGCTTATTATCAAAGTAAAAGTGAAGAAGAATCAGCCATAGTAATACAAGAATTAACTGAGAAATATCAAAAAATGAAAGTTATTGATAGCCTGAAAATAGTAGCATCAATAGAGAAACCACAAATAGGTATAACTTGTATAAAGAATGAAGACGGTTCCTTAAATAAATCTGAAAAGGAGTTCCTGGATAAAGTAAAGAAATACTATTCTGATATAGAGGTTCCTATCAGTGTATCCCGAAAATTTATATACGAAAATGATGAGTATCATTTAGAACAGGTAGCATTTAATTATAGCGAAGATGATAATGGTTTATATTTTGGAACGTATCCATATTATAATGTTGAAATCAAGAAAGATACACAAACGTATGAATTAGTGTATAGTAACTCTGCAGGAAGAGCATTAACTTCATTTGGTACAATCACCTATAATTCAATGACCGAAGAGGTCATTAGAGTAGATTACAATTTTGGTACTGGTGCAGGAACTTCTGCCATCTATGTAAATGGAATACAACAGTATGAAAAATCAGAACAATTTGATACTATCTATTAATGTTTAACAATAGAAGGATTGAAAAAAACAACGACTATAGCATTAACAATTGTATTCCTCATTTTTACTAAATTTTGGGTGGGATTATATGAACACGATGAATTTTTCTCAACTCATATTTTTATCAAACATAGACCAATTTGGAAAACCTATTTCTATTCTCCTCGAGGAATGAGCGATCGAAAGCTACTCGACATGCCAGAAAATATGCAGGTTGAACAACAGTTATTTGATGAGTTTATTCTTAATGATAAATGAGTAAAATATAAGTTAGAACTACTTTTATTTGAAAGAAAACATATAAGAACCGTCTAAATTCTATTTACAGAAAATTATGGATACTGTTTAATATTTTGTTCTATCAGAGATCCTACCTTTCTTGTTATACTGTTTCCAGACTCCTACTTTCTTACCTTTTTCATACATACCTTCTTCTTTAAGTTTACCATTTTCATAAAAGGCTTTCCACAGGCCTATTCTTCCTCTAAATTGTTCTTTATAAGTGTGAATATACTTTCCTGTCTGTTTTATATTACCCGTATTATAGAAATAGGTAATTGTTTGCTCCATTTTATCTTCGTAAGCAACTCCCTCATACTTTTTTTCAACTACAGTTGTATCATCATAATATTTATATTCTTCAAAAGGTCCTCTTTTATTTCCAGAAACATACGTTTTTTTATCTCTTAGCCTATGGTAGTAATCGTAGTATTTCCAGATTCCTTCTTCTTTATCATTTTTATAAACACCTTCAACCTCTGTATGACCATCTCTATCAAAACGTTGATATGGCCCTTCTTTTACATTGTACGACTTGTAATTATATTTCCTTTTTGTTTGAAGCTCCCTTAACTCACCATTGTCCCAGAAATCTTTTGTTATAGTAGTTTCAAAATAAGATTCATTCTCATTTAAAGGATTCTTTTTTTTATGATCCTGTATAATGATTGAAGATAATTTTCCTCCTTGTTTATTATAGTAATAATCTATTCTTTTTGATGGAAAACAACATCCTCCAGAATACATATGATCGTGTAAAATCAAACCATTTTTCTTAAATTCTTTCCAATTACCAATTTTATCTCCGTTTTTTCGCTGTCCAATCGTTTTTAGTTGTCCGTTTTGGTAATATTCTTCATAAGGTCCATCTGCAATCTCTTCTTTAAAATTTGTCAAAGATTTCAATTGACCATTAATATAAAATGTCTTTTCAAATCCAGTAGAAGTTTTTTTATCATATTCGATAATAGATGATACTTTTTTTGAATTTTCAAAAAACTCTTTATTGACATACAATCCTTCTTTCTGCTCAGAATAATCAGTTTTTTCTACCAGTATACCCTTGCTATCAAAAATTTGCCAAACACCAATCTTTCTTCCCTGATTATATGTTCCCGATTTAATAAGTATTTTACTCCCATCCATTTTTCCAAGAGTTAATACCTTTTTTTTATCCTGTAAGTATTGTTTAAAATCACCAGTTAGCTTTTGATTTTCATCATAAGTACCTTCCTCTAATACATAAAATGTATCCTTAAACCCTTCTGGTGTATATTTATAAGGACCATTTTTTTTATCATTTTTATAAGTGTATTCATAAAATAGTAATCCATCCTCATCAAGCTTAATATGCTTACCGTTTTTTAAACCTTTTTTATAATTTACAGATTCAATTAGGATTCCTTCAGTATTAAAAAATTCTTGTAATCCCTCTAGGGTATCATTACGCATTCGGACAATTTTTTCAACTATCGTATCATTATATCTGTACTTTTTTTCAATAATATCGCCATTATCAGTTTTTTGTATACTGATTTCTATATTATGCACCACTCCATTCTCTATAGTACTAGTTTTCTTTAGCTTACCAGTTTCTAAATCGAATACGTTTAATGTACCCTGACCATCTTTTAGTGTACCATGATCTATTTTATTACCATGTATGTCATAAAAAGATAATACATTATCTACTTTACCTTTTATATATTTGACAGACCTGTGTAATTGTCCATTATAAAAAAAGGCTTTTTCTACTCCATCATTATTGCCTTTTGTATTGTTCCCGGAATGAGATATTTTTCCATTTGCATGATAATATGTATACGCTCCCTCTTCTCTATCATCCTGATAGTTAATAGTTCCTGCCAGAGTACCTTCTTTATTAAAAAATGACCACGCTCCATATTTATCTCTAGAAAGACTCGCTCCAAAGAATCTAGCTTTATTTACTCCGATAAAATTTCCTTTTGCTTGTATATTACCATTTTCGTAATAGTAGATTACTTCGCCTATTTCTTCATTTCCTTTAGTTAAAAGTGTGTCTTTAGTATAAATCATTTTTTGTGTTAGCACATCATTTTCATCATAAAAACTTTTGATAGTTGCGGTACCATAAGTAGCATGCTTACTCTCTTCACTGGTAGTTCGCTGCGCATTCATCAAAGTAATACCAACTATAGTTACTAAAAATGTGAATAAGCTATTTTTAATTTTGATTTCTAAATATGACATTATTATTATCTTTTATTCTATATACCAACAAATTAGTATAAATACTGAAAATTGATACTTCTTATTTTGAAGTATAATTGCTACTATAGTATATGTCTTAACGGAACAATATGTTACTTTTTCCTGATAACTTTTAGTATGAAAAATTTTCTAAATGAACTATCTTGACCTAAGAGTTTACAAGGTATCAAAATAAAACCGCTTCAATTTAAGAATCAGTAAACAAGACTACTTCATCCTGATTTTATACCTACACTCGAAACAAATCTCTAAGGGGTTCTATTGATTAAAAAAATCAGGTTTAAAATCATAGTAGAAGAATTTAACTTCCTTATTCTTTAAAAACTTCTGAGTTCGCAATAAAAGCTTTTATAAATTGTTGTAAACCGGAAGAAGAAACAGCATCTACGTTATTAAGAATAAAAGCTTTATCATTTTCGATCTCACTATAGTACATCAAAATTTTAGGAGCTCCATATTGTACACTCAATCGGATCATACGTAGCTCTATATTATTAGGTGCAGAAATGATAGCTTTATCTATTAATTTTCTTCCTTCTTTAAACAATGACAGTTTTTTCCAGACCCCGTCAGCAAAAGAAGCTTTTAATGCAGTAGCACATCCATAATATCCAAGTACAACAGGATCTTGTTGATCTGATTCTTTAGTAAGCTCATAAAAACGATCTGTATTTTCTTTAGACTCGTGTGCATGCTTATACAGATCTCTAATTTGATTCATATCAGCAGAATTGATTATCATAAAAAATAATCCAATAAAAAGGCTCATCAATTTCATATCAATTTATATTTATAATTGAGCAAATATCAATGTAACTTTTAAGGCAATAACATCTCCAAAGGTAAAAATGCTCTGTATCTTTATCCCCTCTTCTGTATCCTTAAATCGATTTGTAATTACTAAATCAGGTGTTTTTTCAGGATTAATAACAGCCAGAAATTTTACATTTGAAGCTTTTTTCATGAATAATGCATGCCCTACTCTATCCTCTGTCAATTCTTTAATAATTTGTAACATACATACACCAGGCGTTACCGGGTTATCAGGAAAATGACCCTTAAATATGTGAGAATCTGGATTTAGAGTGATCTCAACAGTTTGTACTTCATCTGTTATCTCATTTTTATGTATTGTATATAAATCAGCTATCAGCATAATATTTTAATTCTTTAATCGATTCAATAGTATTGCTAATTTTATGCCTTGATGTGTAATTGTTACTTTTTCTGCCACCTTCGCTTCAGAAATAGCTTCGAACTGTATTTCAAACTTCTCTTTTACTTTTGAAGTATGCATAATCTTTTGTAATAAAGTATCCGACTTTCTATAAAAATAAAAATTACTTCTTTTTTCAACTTGATTTTTTAAGACATAAAAATGATCATTGGTATAACCTTCTTCCGGAGTGTCTTCTTCTTTTATTAATAACGATAAGTCCTGTAGCAATATATCCAAAATCATCTTTTTATTCAGTTCTGGAGCAATAGAATGAATAATATGTCCGCCATCGATAAATTCAATATTAAAAAATGTACTACCAAACTGGGATGTACATACAATACGATGTTGTTTTTCTCCTAACTTTTTAACAACAAAAATACCACTTATCCTATTACCGTATATCTCAATTGTTGCTTTATAAACATAATCCATATCCATATTAGAAAAATATGGATTATGGATAGTATCAGATGATAAAGCTATTGTATCAAAATTCTTAACTGTGGCCACCTTACATCCGTAAAACAGAAGTAGCGTTATACTAATGAGCAAATATCGCATCAGGAATTGTATTATTTATATCTATATTATCAAATTTGATTAATGTATAATCCCCAGAAGATTCTACTAACAGTACTTTTTCTACTAAAAATGTCTGTATATTAAAATTTAGAATAATTTCTGTAAACAATGTACTTAATGTCTTATCTATTGGTTTCATCGTCGCTACATAAAAGCCATCCAATTTATAAAACTCTGTAAGAAACTGAGGGTCATCTAACATATTACCACTTACACTCTTTACTATCAGATCATTTAAATTTCTGAAAATTTTATTTGATGTTAAATTTATATCACTCTTTTTTCCAGCATCATTGATATACAAACTTTTATTTTTAAAGATAACACTATATTCATAGGGCTTCGTGTAAGACCATTTAATAATATTTGGTGATTTAAAATATAAATCCCCACTACTCTTAATATCATTAGAAAGGAAATCAATATGTTTTAATTGAATAAAAGTACTGGTGATCGTTTTAAGTTCCTGAGCGCGTTTATGAACTTCTTTCTTCAATATCTCAACCTCTGATATTGTCATTTTATCCTCTTGCGCCTTACCTGTACTAAACACAATTAAAAATAAAAATAAGAGATACTTACTCATAAGCTTGAATTGAAAATAGTTCATCAATCATAACGGTTGTAACGTTATTCTGTTGTAAAAATAGCAACAATTGTTCCAATACAGCTGCTGTAATTTTTTTTGTGTCGTGAAGCAGAATGACATCACCATTTTTTAAGTTGCTTGTTATTTTTTTGAAGATTACAGACTCAGAAGGAATGGTGGTATCAAAAGATCTTCTATTCCAACCGATTACTTTGTGTTTTGTAATCTTAAGCGCTTTTGCTACAGTAGGGTTTGTTATTCCATAAGGTGGTCTGAATAAAAGAGTAGACTTACCAGAGAATTCTTTAATGATTTGATCAGTCTTTCTTATCTCGTTTACAAATCGATTCACTCCATAAAGATCAATATACTTACTATGACCGTAAGTATGATTACCAACCAAATGTCCTTTCTCTATGATTTGTTTAAATATTTCCGGGTGTTCTTTAATTTGTTTTCCAATACAAAAAAAGGTTCCTTTTGCGTGGTAACGTTCTAATATTTTTAAAATTTCTACTGTATGTTCGTTGGGACCATCATCAAACGTTAATGCTACTGCTTTATTACTTATATGCGGGTTATTACTATAACTCCGTATAAAGTATTGTGCTTTCATAACTAAAACTCCATAACCTGTGATCATCACCCACAATAGCGAAAGGAATATCCCACTCCAAAAAGGAAAAAAACCAAAAAGATAACCTAACAGGAAACTTATCCCTAAGCATAAAAAAATGATATTGATGGCAGTACGCTTTAACATTTCTGTAATAAAACTATACTATGATCCTTACCCAAATACTGATTATATAATAGAATATTAATGTGTTTCTTAGCTTTTATTTGATTTACTTTAAGAACCGATGGTACTTTATTCAATGTAAATATTTTACTTGCCAGCCAGAAACCAAAACCAGAAGCAACAGGGTATTCGCCAATTAAATGTTTATAACATAACTGCTCCATATCAGAAAATATAGACGTTTGTAATGACGTATAATAATGATCAAAATTGATATCACCATTATTACCCAGAATAACAGTATCAATATCTTGTAATGTCATCCCTTGCCTAATAATAAAAGTCTCTATTTGTTCTTGTATTATGTCTGGAGTTGCTTTACTTATAGTATGAATATCTATAATTTTAGCAAGGCTTTTTTCCGTTTTCTTAGAACCTAAAACCATAAAAGTAGCACCTTCACTACTCACAGAACCAATAGTTTTTGTGTTTAAAAGATTCATTACATCCACAGCATCAGTATCCTTTATCTGCTCATCATACGTATGCAGAACAATAGAATTCTTTGCCACCTCATCAATACCTCCCACTAAGATATGTTTTGAAGGTTCTTCAGAAAGTATTAACTGAGCATCCATGGCTGCAAGTTCAAAAGATACTGATCCTTGTACATAAGTTATATTATAAGCTTTACAACCTAGCCCTAATGCTATCTGACCCCCTACTGTATTATGTGTCGACTGAATAAAGGGTGTAGGGGTTAAAAATTCTTCATCATTATGTAGAATATTTTCTAAAAAGCGTTCAGAATCTTGTTTACACCCCATTCCTGTCCCCGTAATTATAGCATCTGGTATACTGGTTGCGGATGCTTCTAATGCCATTGTAGCGGCTGTGACACCCATTTTTACTGCTTTTGACATTCTCCTCATCGTTGCAGGAGATATATACTGCTTATAATCAGGATCTTTTGCTTTAAAAATAGGCTGGTGATAAGAAATAATTTCTTCAAGAAAAGATGTGGGATTGGTCGTAGGTTGCGCAGAAATGCTAGCGATACCGTTAATAAAACAAGGATCCATCATCTGGTAAATATTAAGGTGGAACAATTACCTCCAAAACCAAAAGAGTTAGATAGTACTGTCTTAATTTTTTTTGATAATAGTTGTGTTTCAGGAACTAATGAAAATTCCGTCATGGGTTCTTTAAAATTAAGATTAGGGAATATTAAATTTTCACGTAGTGATAATAGAGAACATATTGCTTCAATCGCACCTGCTGCTGCCAATGTGTGTCCTGTAAATCCTTTAGTAGAACTAAAAATTGGTGTCTGCTGATGATCTCCAAAAATTCTTGTCATTGCAATTCCTTCTGACAAATCATTATTAGGAGTTGCAGTACCGTGCGCATTGATATAATCAATATCTGTGGGATTCATATTAGCAACTTTAAGCGCGTTACTCATCGCAAGATATGCTCCTTCTCCATCAGAAGAAGACGCTGTCTGGTGAAAAGCATCATTTGCATTAGCCCAACCTACAACACGTCCTAACACCTTCTTTTTTTCCTTTGCTACGATATCATCATGCTCCAGTACAAGATAAGCTCCTCCTTCTCCCAGATTTAAACCTTTACGATTCTTGTCAAAAGGTGTACACATTTCATTAGACAAAATCATCAATGTCCCAAACCCATTGATCGTAAATTTTGATAATGCATCTGTTCCTCCCACAATTACACGATCCAGTTTACCTGCTTTAATCATTCTTGCCCCCAGCATAATTGCATTAGCGGCAGACGAGCACGCAGTACTAATAGTAGAGACATAACCATTACAACCTAAGTAATCAGAAATAGATTGTGTGGTAAAACCCGCATGTTGTGCTTGTATGAAACGTATATTATCTCCGTTTTTTTTATAGGTAAGGTAATACTTTTCTGTAGTATCCATGCCACCTACACTAGTCCCGGAAATAAAACCAGTTCTATAAGTATTAGCATTTGTAATCCCTGCATTGTTAATCGCTTCCTTTGCTGCAATAGCACCAATTAATGCGGTTCTGCTAAAACTATGAGTAGCTTTTAATCCCAGTTCATAGGCTAAGTCCTTATTTGATCTTTTTATCTCACCCACCATAATCTCATCCTTATGACGGGTTTCTAATAGTTCGACTCTGGAAATACCATGAGATACCGATTGCAAAGCATCAAAATTTTCGTCTACCGTATTTCCGATAGATGATATGATTCCTATGCCGGTAATGGCAATTCCTTTATGCATATTATTTTGTGCGATTTTTAATAATATAATCTGACATCACCGTAATAGATTCAAAAATAGCTTTACCTTCTTTTGGATCTTTTAACTTAATCCCATAATCTTTTTCAAGCATTACAATAAGCTCTAGTGCATCAATAGAATCCAATCCTAATCCTGATCCAAACAATGGATCATTATCTCCTATTTCGCCAATTTCGATATCTTCAAGGCTTAATTGAGTAATTAATTTCTCTTTTAGTTCTTCTTTTAATTCGGGCATACTACTTATTGATTGTATATTTTATGTAATGAAGATTGTGTTAATTTTTTCTTTCCTTTCTTAGCTATTAAAGCCAAAAATACATCATATTTATCAGTATCCAAATCTACCCAACCACAAATGACCTGACTCGCTTTTTTAGTGCTAAGAAGTATATTTGCATACTTTGTATGAAAAGATGCATCAAAATAATCTGTAACAAAAAAAGCGTTCTCGCTTTTTAAATGATGTCGAATACTAATTTCTCCCATCACAATATTAGGGAGCGTATATACAAATACTGACGGAGAAGGATAAAAATTAGCACGGTCATTAATCGATTCCTGATAGCTTCTATCCGTATCCAGACTTGATGCTTTATTTGACATTACTAATGCAGTATCCTGATGTATATCTTTCCTGTCTGTTAATAACAATTCTGATGCCAAAAATCCCAGCTTACATAATGAATCCATTTTATGAAATTTAGAATATTTCAAATTCATAAACGCGTATAGTCCTTTAGCAAAATCTTTTGCTGTATCAGCATCAGAATCTTTATAATAAAGAGTACCATTTTTACAAACAGTACCTTCTCTGATTGTGCACCAACCCGATATATAATATGTTTCTTTTATCAAATTGTAACTTTTTCTAATACTAATGCTACATTACATCCTCCAAAACCAGAAGCTGTTTTTAAAATAGTTCGTATTTCTTGTTTTCTATGTACCCTTACAATATCTATGGATGGAGAAACGCCTAGTTCTTCAAACCCATAAGAAGCAAATAATTCATTATTGAGAAGACAATGCTTTGCTATTATACTTTCTATTAATGCAGATGCTCCCAGCGTATGTCCATAATACCCTTTCAGACTTGTTACAGGTGTATGCTGTAACTCCGCTCTATTAAACGCAATTGCCTCCATCTCATCATTAAACATGGTAGCAGTGCCGTGTGCATTGATATGATCAATCTGCTTACTTTTGCATCCCGCTTCTTTCAACGCACGTTGAATACTAATATATAATCCTTCTCCTGTACGTGAGGGTCCAGAAATATGATTGGCATCATTTGCAGACGCATCTCCGCTAATAATTATAGCTTCCTTACCATTAGCAGTATTGATAGTAGATCGTGAACTTATCCAAACAGCTGCGGCAGCTTCGCCAAGGCTAATTCCGGTTCTATTTTTACAAAAAGGTTTACAGGGAACTTTACTTATTGCCTGAAAGGAGAAAAAACCGGATAGTGTGAATTCTGACAATATATCTCCGCCAATAACTACCATATCATCTACTTCTCCTGATTGAATCATTCGCTTACCGACTGCAAGTGCTAACCCTCCGGATATACAAGCATTAGAAAGAATTATAGGTTTAGTTTTTAAGCTAAAATGATGTTGGATTGTTTTGGCAATACTGTCTAAATATTCTTTTCTATTTTGATCCTTCAAAGCATCTATATTTCCCTTAGTTGTAGAAATAATGATTCCGCACTTCATCATATTTAAGTATGGATTTTCTTCTATCAATTTAATGACCGATAGAATCATCATTTTTTCTAATCTGGTGTAAGATTGTTTGATAGGAACCACACTCCATGCTTCTTCTAATTTTTCTGTGTGAATCTGTGCTCCATAGAATGGTTCAGACCATAGCCGGGCATCATTAATCTCTTTAATACCTGTAGTCTCGAGACGTAGATTTTGTATATTTTCCTCTGTAGAAAAACCAAGAGGTGAGATAATCGCATCAGAAATCATATATACTTTTCTCATATCAACCCTACCCGATGTTTCCAATCCATAAAAAATTGAGGAATCGTCAGTGACATCACCCCATTATCATCAATAAATACCTGCACTGTTTCTCCTACACAAACTAATTCTTTTTTTTGGTTATATACTTTATATCTAAAAATTATCTTTGCTGCCGGACTATCTACATAAATAGTTTCTACTGTAGCAATATCCCCATAAGTAAGCGGCAATTTATGTTGGCAACCAGAACTGACTATTGGTGTTACATACCCATTTGCTTTTACATCTAAATATGAAATCCCTTCATTACGACCAAATGCTTCACGTCCTTCCTCAAAATACGTTATATATATACCGTGCCAGACGACATTCAGCGGATCACAGTCATTAAACCGTACCCGTACTTCGTGTGTATGTTTTATATCGGTCTCTACTTCTTTCAACCGTTTTTTTCTTTTCATAATCTACTGTAACAAGTATGATAGTACTAATAAAATATCCAATAAACAAAACTAATGATCCTGTATTTTATCTTTATGCATTTGTAACTACAGTTTTCATTTGTGAAGAAGCAATGATAGTCCCATTTGTATCTTTTACCACTATATCGATCAGCGTAACATGCATTACTTCTGCAATGATCTTGGCGGTTGTTATTAATGTAGTTCCTATTTTTGGTAACATATAGATGGTTGCATGTTTAATCGCTCCTATAAAACCAATTTTGGGTGTGGTATTGGCTCCTTCGTTTTGATACCCCTGATATCCTCTATATAAAGCAGTACTTTGTGCCATATGCTCCAGTAAACCTGCTTCAGAAAAATTATCGCCATCAGTCAGAATGTTATCCGTAGTAATTTCTAATCCCGAAGTAAGAGTGTCTGTATCAAAATATAACAATCGATCCACCATCACAAAAGGATCTTTCTGAGGTATTAATCGTTTGATAAATTCTTTATCCAGTATCGCTTGTTCTAATCGATTACTCATACATCTAAATGAAATAAAAATAGCAAATTAAACTCAGTTGTCTCATATGTAACTCGCCCTATAATATTTAAAAAAAGGTTTTTTACCCCTATCATTTAATATAACACTGTAAATGAGATTACTAAACCTATATTAATGAAGAAAATCTCAATACCTCTCTACGAATCCTTAGAAAAATCATCCCAATAATCATAAAAATTAAACCATTGCAAAGGATATTTACGTACCATCATTTCCATACTTTTACAATATTCACTCACGATATGGGCAGGTTGAACCGGTAATTCCTCTAATACTGGTTTCAGCGCATATAGGTCATATCGCTTACCTTTTCCTTTCATAATAAACATAAAAAGAATCGGTTTTTTTCTTCTGGCTGCTAATTTATAAGGTCCAAGAGGAAATTTTACTTTTTCACCAAAAAAGTTATGTTCCAGTGATTGGATTCCTTCTACATATCTGTCTGCTGCGAATATGAGTATTTCATTATTAGAAAGTGCTGCATTCATTTCAAAAATATGAGACATGTCTTCTTTCAAAACAATAAATTTCATGTATGTATTGGAAGATACTGCTCCTACAAACTCTTTAATCTGATCGTGTTCCTGATCTGTCACTACCATATTCACTTTTATATCAAGATTACTAAATTCATCAAAAAAGTAACGAGCAATATTAAAACTTCCTATATGACCACTAAAAATAATACCTCC
Source organism: Aquimarina addita (assembly GCF_039539305.1). NCBI lineage: Bacteria > Pseudomonadati > Bacteroidota > Flavobacteriia > Flavobacteriales > Flavobacteriaceae > Aquimarina > Aquimarina addita. The sequence goes on from NZ_BAABCW010000006.1 coordinate 182,114, forward strand.
TTCTCCTTTTTCTAAAAAGGGTCGTATTTTTTCTCTTCCGTCATGTGTAAATGTAAACTTATCTTTTAATCCAAAAGAAATAGCCATTCTATCGATCAGAGTTTGACCAAACACAAAATAATTACGGTACACATTAATAAGAGCTAAAGAAACTGACTGTTTTAGTCTTTTTCTAAAAAAATAATAACTTGTTTTTGTGGTTGAAAAGGAGAACACAATAAAGTAAGCTGCAACAAAATATAAAATAAAATAGGCGGCATTCAATCCTATATTCTTAATAAAGAAAATGAATATTTTATATCCTAAAGGTGTTCCTTTAGACTTACCTTCCCATTGGGTCATTAATCGTGTTTAAATATTTACCTTACGTTCTATGAGGTCATAAAAATCCTGAAAACTCTCTACACCAATAAAATCATCTCCTATTAATTTAACACCAAAAGTAGCCTCTATGGCAACTACGAGATCGACATAATCCAGACTATCCAGATCTAAAGTATCTTTTAAGCTGGCATCAACCACAATGTCTTCTGGCTCCACCTCAAATTCTTCTATCAAAAAATGATCTACTTTTTTGACAATTACACTTGTTTCCATCATCTTTTACGTAGTTTTCCTAATGCTAAATCTTTTTAATTACGATTGCAGAATTTGTACCGCCAAATCCAAAAGAATTTGATAAAAATACATCAATTTTTTCATCTACCGTTTCTTTTACCAAATTTAACTTAGCCGAATCCTCATCAGGAACGTCTAAGTTAATATTAGGTGCTATAAATGAATTATTTAACATAATAAGAGAATACACAATCTCACTAGCTCCTGCCATCCAGCATTCATGACCCGTCATGGATTTAGTAGAACTTACATATGGATTCGAGTTTCTAAAAACTTCGTGAATTGCCTTTGCCTCGTTTCTGTCACCGATAGGAGTTGAAGTTGCATGTGCATTAACATAATCAATATCCCCAGGTGATATATTAGCTTGTTCTACAGCTCTTTTCATAGCTCTTGCTGGTCCTTCCTGATTAGGTGTTGAAATATGTTCTCCATTTGATGAAAAACCATATCCAATCACTTCACCTAATATCGTAGCTCCTCTTTTTACTGCACTTTCATAAGATTCCATAAATAAGGCGGCACCTCCTCCACTAGGGACCAATCCATCTCTTTTAGCATCAAACGGTTTAGAGGCTTCTACCGGATTATCTTCATTTACCGAAAAGACACCCAGCCCATCAAAACTTCCAAAAGCATACTTGTTAATCTCCTGAGCCCCACCGCACAACACATAATCCTGCAAGCCTTGCTTGATTAATAAATATCCCATCCCTATAGAATGTGACCCACTAGCGCAAGCAGCACTTATGGTAAAATTAATCCCTTTTAGTTTAAAAACGGTGGATAAATTCATAGTCACTGTAGAGTTCATGGATTTAAATACGCCACCAGAGCCTACTAATGTAGTATCCTTCTTTTCTCTTATTTTATCAATTGCAGACATTACAGATGCTGCTGTGCTATCATTACCAAATAATACCCCTATTTCTTTCGTATCCAAAAATTCCTGATCTACTCCAGCCTGATTAAATGCTTGTGTAGATGCTATATATGCATACTCAGACTCTGCTCCAAAACTAACACGCTGTCTTCTGCTCAATTCTTTTTTTAAATCCGGTTTAGGCACGGTACCAGTCAATGCCGACCTGTATCCAAACTCTTTTCTAGCGGGGTCGTATACAATTCCTGATTTTCCCTGATACAATGATTCTTTAACTTCTTCTACATTGACGCCAATACAAGAATAAATTCCCATCCCAGTAATTACAACTCTACGCATATATTATTATGAATAAATACCTCCGTTAATATTAATTACTTCACCTGTGATATATGAAGATTTTTTAGAAGATAGAAAAGTCACTAAATCTGCTACTTCTTCTGCTTCTCCAAAACGATTGGCAGGAATCATTTTCTTTAGTTCTTTCTCCTCCATATCTGCAGTCATATCTGTTTTTATAAAACCTGGTGCAACTGCATTCACCGTTATTTTTCTTTTAGCAACTTCCTGAGCCAATGCTTTTGTCGCAGCTACGAGTGCACCTTTTGCGGCAGAATAATTAACCTGACCAGGTGTTCCCTTAACACCTGATACAGAAACAATATTAATTATACGTCCATATCGATTGGTCAGCATTTTTTGAATTAAATGATTTGTTATATTATAAAAACCATCCAAGCTCACTTTTAATACAGCACTCCAATCTTCTGGTTTCATCCACATAAATAACCCATCTTTAGTTATACCAGCATTATTGACAATCACTTCAATAATATCATTAGGGTGCTTACCTGTCCAAGTATCTAATACCGAATGTGCTACTTCCTGATCCTCTACACCAAATTTTAATAATTCACACTGCCCTCCAGCTTCCTCAATAATCTTCTTAGTTTCCATGGCTGCCTCATCATTAGCTGAATAATTGACAAGTACAGGATACTTTAATTCTGTAGCCAATTTTATGGCTATTGCTCTTCCTATTCCTCTGGATCCACCAGTAACTAGGGCGTATTTCATCTAAACTCTTTAATTTAATATTATGTACTGCGACTGTTAAGCAGCAATTACTATTCCAAATTAATACATAATTAACAATATCGAAAAAATATCAACAACTTTAACTACTGACAGGATCTAATCTATTAAAAAACTAATAAACTTCATTATTTTTCAAGAAGTCTTTCACCTTTTGTACAAAAGGATAGGTGATATAATCTTTAGTAAATGGCGGAACTATTTTTTTGATTTCTGTAACTATTTCCTGAGTTTTGACTGATAATTTATCATCAAAATCCAGATATTCTAATGCCTGTACAATTGTCATTAATTCTATAGCTAAAACTTCAAAGGTGTTTTCAATAACGGTTTTAGTCATATTTGCTGCATTCGTACCCATACTAACAATATCCTGATTATCATTGTTGTTTGGAATACTATGAACATACATAGAATTAGATAACATTTGATTTTCTGCTGTCGTGGAAACCGCTGTAAACTGAATGCCTTGCATTCCAAAATTAAGTCCTAATTTTCCTAGATTAACAAATGGAGGTAGTATCTCATTTAACTTTGAATTCAACAGATAATTTAACTGTCTTTCTGCTAACATGGATAATTTAGTAACCACTAACTTTAATTTATCCATTTCCAAAGAAACATAATCACCATGAAAATTACCTCCATGATATACATGCTTTGTTTCTACATCAATAATAGGGTTGTCATTAGCAGAGTTCAGTTCTTCTATTAAAATTTTCCCTACATTTCGGATGGTATCAAATACAGGCCCCAGAATCTGAGGCACACATCGCAATGAATAGTATTCTTGTACTTTTTCTTTAAAATAAGTATCTCCGTTTTGATCTGAATACAGATACTCATTACGATCTCGTGTAAGTTTACTGTCTGCTAAATGATTTCTCATTTTTTTTGCAATTTCCTGTTGTCCTACATGGAGTTTACTATGATTTAATTCTTGAGACAAATGGTCATCGTACGCAGCTACAATTTCATTAATTGCAGAGGAACAACAGATAGACCAGTCCAATAATTTTTGTGCATTAATTACATTTATAATTCCTATTCCTGTCATCGCAGAAGTACCATTCATAATTGCCAAGCCTTCTCTTAACTTTATTTTTATCGGTTGCAGATCTAATTCTTTAAAAACATCGGCTGTATTCCTTTTTTCTTCTTTATAGAATACCTCTCCTTCTCCAAGTAATACTAAAGCTAAATGTGCCAATTGCACCAGATCTCCACTAGCGCCTACACCTCCGTGTTCAAAGATAAGGGGTGTTACTTTTTTATTGATTAACTCTTGTATACCAGTAATAACAGATCTATGTACTCCCGATTTACCTAACGACAGTGTGTTCAATCTTGCCAGCATCAGTGCTTTTACATACGCTGGCTCCATAGGTTTGCCCACTCCAGATGCGTGACTTCTAATCAGGTTCAATTGAAGTTGGATCCTATCTTCATCTGCAATTTTATATTGAGCCATAGGACCAAAACCAGTATTGACCCCATAAATCACTTTATTTTCTGAAAATTGAGATAAAAAGGTATGGCTTTCATCAATTCTTTCAAAAACAGATCTATCTATTTGTACTTTTTCATTATTAAAAATAACACTAAGAAAATCTTTTATCTCTAATCTTTCTTTTGATATCAGCATTAGGTAGCAAGTAATTTTTTTCTATATATTGTAAAAATAAAACTTTAGAATTTATTTTTATCAAGGTCAAATGTAGTGTATTTAATATACCTTTAAAATTATATGAAAAAAGAAAATGTAGATGTATTGGTTATTGGAGCAGGTCCATCAGGAAGTGTTACGGCTGCATACCTAAACAAACACGGGATCAATGTAAAAGTTGTTGAAAAAACTAAATTTCCTCGTTTTCAGATTGGAGAAAGTCTAATTCCCAGATGCATGGATAATTTTAAAGAAGCTGGTTTACTAGAATGTCTGATGCAACAGGGATATCAGAAAAAGAAGGGAGCTCGATTTATTAAAAATAATGTACACGGAAATTTTGATTTTAGTAAGAAACATGGAGATGGTTGGGATTGGACCTGGCAGGTTCCTAGAGCTCATTTTGACAAAACATTAATTGATGAAGTGATCAGACAAGGTGTATCTGTAAATTTTGAAACCGAAGTAACAAAAGTTGTTTTTAATGGTTCCAACTCAGTAACAACAGTGAGACAAGCAAATGGTACAGAGCAAGAGATTTATGCTAAATTCATTATTGATTCCAGCGGTTTCGGGCGGGTTATTGCCAGACAACTTGGATTAGAAGCTCCTCCAAAGATTGCAAAACATGGTTCCATTTTTACACACGTAAAAGATATACGACGACCACAAGGAAATGAGGGTACTAGAATTACTTTTGAAATTATAGAGACCAACGTCTGGTTTTGGTACATCCCATTTTCTGATGGCACAACAAGTATTGGTTTTGTAGGTCCTATGCAATGGATACATCAGTTTAAAGGAAATCATACAGAAGTACTTCAACAAATGATGAAAACTTCGCCTTATTATAATACACAATTTGAAGATCTCCCCTATTTATTCGAACCCCATAAAGTAGAGAATATATCTAAAAATGTAACAAAAATATATGGAGATGGTTTTGTACTCACTGGTAATAGCGCTGAGTTTCTTGACCCTGTATTTTCATCTGGTGTTTCATTTGCCACAGAAAGCGGTTTACTTGCGGCAAAATTAGTAATTAAACAACTACACAATGAAGAAGTAGATTGGCAGTCTGATTTTGTTGATTATATGAAAGAGGGTGTTCATGTTTTTGCAACTTATGTAAAAGAATGGTATACAGGAAATTTACAGAAGATCATGTTACATGACAAACCCAACAAAGTCTTTAAAGAACAAATATGTGCTGTATTAGCCGGATATGTATGGGATAAAACGAACCCTTTTGTTCGTAAACACAAACATATTATCAGAAATGTAGCAAAAATGATTGAAATGGAGGAAAATATGTTGAAATAAAATTTTATTCTTCAACAGAAACCTTTAACAATAAGTTACTTTTTTTACCATCATAGGCTTCAAAGATCATATCTTTTTTAGAAGGAGTCCCTACTTTAGTAACTTCCAGCAAATCAAGACGTGCATTTCTAATATCACTACCTGTGAGAATTGGCTCTTTTATCACTTCGCCAGTAGCATCATCAATCGTGTATGATGTCAGATATAAAAACTCTTTTTTACCATCAAAATACCGTGTTGGATTTTCATTAAAAGATCGTTTCAGATTAGTAAAATCATCTATATAAAACAGGTAATGCTTATTATTTCTCTTAAAATTATAATATGACAAACTACTTTTACCTCTGGTAGCAATTTGATGTTTAGGTAATTTATGAAACCAGGCTATGGTACCATCTTCTGTCAACTTAGATGCAATAATATCTCTGTAAAAATAAGTATATGTAGTCCTGGATCCAGAGGAACTAGAGGTGGTAAAAGATTCAACATATCGCTGTTCTCCTAATAATACCATACTCCCATCAGCTGTATATACTATATCATTTACTTTTAAGTCTTCAAAATTCTTTTTATCCTTAGCTTTTTGTGTTCCTTCATTAACACGTTCTTCTCTTTCGAGTGCATATTGCTGTACCTTTTCTGAAGGAAAATCATTTTTAATTATTGATTTAACTATACCTGTAGTATCTAATCTGGCAGAAAAGATGCCAGAAGCCTCTGTTTTATCAGCATTATCTACATAAAAACCAGACACCCTTATTTTACCATTTTTATCTAAACCAATTACAGCATCCAGAACCGATTTACCCGGTATATCGATTGTACTTTTAGTAATATCCTTTGGATTTTCCATAATTTTAAAGACCTCTGTTCTAAATGAATCTTTTAGTTTGTCTTTATCATTAGAATCTTTACCAAAAATCGAAGCTGTCATATAAAAGTTTCCTTCATTATCGATAGTAAAATCTTCATTTTCTATCTGTGCTGTTGGATATGGTAATCTTACTTTTCTCTGCCATATGGGAGTTAATGATGCATCATATACGCTAATCCCTATTTCATCAGATTTATCGTTTGCTGTTTTCACTCTAAATAATACTAATAATTTAGTTTCATCAAATGATTTTTTGAAAACAAATTGATTAATTCTTCCTCCGGCATCAAAACCGTATGTACTTTTAAAACCGCAATCTCTGGCAACATTATCTCTATCACTACCTACAAGTATGGGTTTCTCTGCAATACTACCTGTTAGAGAAATATTTTGTGCGAATGCTCTATCTTTTGAAGTATAAAACACTACCGCCTTATTTCCCATTTTCATAACTGTCTGAAACTCTCCTTTATCCTCTATAATCTGCCTTCTTTTGATATCTTCCTTTAAATCATCTAAAGTAAACCTCTGGATCGTCATATCCGTTCTTCCTTTCTTTATAGAAACCATTCTGTTTCCTGAAGCTATATTATAAGTATTATAACTTTTAATTCTTTTATATTTTTCTCCCATCTCAAAAGTAAAATCTTCTGACAAAACAGGTTTTTGAGCGTATATAGATACACTTGTAATAAATACTATGAATAAAAGAATGTTGTTTTTCATTTTCTGAAATTTTATTGGAATATACAATATTATCATAAAATCAAGCAACACAAATATAGCATTCTTGATGAAAACCTTAATTCTTAGGTATATTTTTAATATTCTAAAAAAATAGTTTAAAATTTATATAATAAGAAAAAACTGATTCTCAACTTTTTAAAAAAAATACTATTACAAATCAAAAATAATGACAAAAAAATGTTGCTTTATATTATCATAAAAGTTACATTTGCATCCGCATTTAGGAATACTACAATGTGAAGTTCATAAAACATTATTAGGAGAGGTGCCTGAGTGGCCGAAAGGAACGGTTTGCTAAATCGTCGTACCCCTTAAAGGGTACCCAGGGTTCGAATCCCTGTCTCTCCGCTATTTTTTTGATAATCGTTTCGGGGTGTAGCGTAGCCCGGTTATCGCGCCGCGTTTGGGACGCGGAGGTCGCAGGTTCGAATCCTGCCACCCCGACAGAATAGCAGATCGTTATGCTTTTAAGTATGACGATCTATTTTTTCAGAGTTACGGGCTCGTAGCTCAGCTGGATAGAGCACCTCCCTTCTAAGGAGGCGGTCATAGGTTCGAATCCTATCGGGCTCACAAAAAGCCTCACTATATAGTGGGGCTTTTTTGTTTAATATTGTCTTGTCCCCTAAATAAAGGATCAAGGGAGATCATTGGGGATCAAGCTCAATTGTCATGTTTAAGGAAAAATTTAATTTGTTTGAAGTACACTGAGTTTCGCGTGGAATAACAAATATGAGGATAATTAGATGTGCTATTTAGCATAGGATAAATCTATATATTCCTTGGTTACATATCCAATAGTAAGATCACCATCATTGAGATCAGTTTCCAAAAAAGCATTGATAAAAAAGCCTAATCGATCTTTGTTATAAAACAATTTTCGTTGACTTCCTTTTACTTTTGAGACTTCATCAACATATTGACCAAAATATTTAGTAAACTCACTTTGTATATGTTCTACATTAGAATTACTAAATTCTAAATCTATTTCTATAAATAAAATTATATCATTAACAATTGTTACTTGAAAGGATTCGACCACAATACCAAATAACGCTATCTTATTATTAAATTTTTTATTGGAATATGAATTAATTTCATAATTATTACCATTTTTTGTGTACTTTTTTATATCAAACGTATGGTCATACATTAAATTAGGATTGCTTGTCTCAATTACCTTATCAAGAACCAAAACTTCATTCATTGTTTCTTCAATATCGAATTGAGCTTCGATATTTGTTATTGCAAAAAGCATCAAAAATATAAAGGTTATATTCTTTATTTTATTGATTTTCATAATAATATTTTTGAATTAAATCATATTTAATTGCTTGCAATCAACCTATTTGTTACTTTTCATCAAATAATCTCAAATTAGTTATTCTCTTTGGAATAATAAAAATCAAAATCTAAAAAAAGTTGTTCAAAAGGTTCTTTTTTATAAAAACATAAAGCAAATTACACCTATTAATCTTGTTAAAAAGCCTTTGTTAAATAAAATGAATCATTCAAAAAAAATTGAGAACATTTAAGATTAAACAGTCTATTATTTCACAATAAATCTATAACCATTTCTTCGATTTATATTAAACTCATTGAGTTCTAATTATAATTTTATATAATTCTGTCGACAAATCCTAAATTACTTCGAATTCCGATTTCCCTTCTGGGATATAGAAAGTTATATCCAACATTAATTCTTGTTTTGTTTTTTTATTAAACAAATACAAAGCAGATTCCCCATTACTTTTTTTCAAAGCAACAGCCTTACCGTTAGCATAAAAGTTAATAATTGCCTCTTCTAACGGCATTAATTCAAAACCATTTTCAAAATCTGAAATTAATTCTGAAACTCTAGATTTAGTTTCATCTTTTGACAAATACATAGAAGTAGCCATATTTACTTCTCTTTTATTTATCTTATCCATAAATAAATTGTATTGACCTTTTTCTATATTACTGCCTAGTGCTACATATGCTTCAATAAGTTTTTGTTTGACATCTTTTACATCATTAAGGTTAATACCATCTTGCCAAGCGTCTAAACAATATGGTACTTCTGCTTCAAAAATATCATTTTGTTTTAAAAGAGGTAAAACCTGATCACTTTTAGGTTCTAAATTAAATTCAGCTAACTGATTCTTAAAAACAAAATCATTTGTTACATCAAAAAGCATGATTTTAAATGTAAGATATGCTTTAGGACTTAGCTGAGTCTCACCAAGGACAGGTAATAGAGTAGCCGTTATTGTTTGTTCACCACTTTCTAGAACAGCATAATTAATAGGTATATATGTTGACACCTGACCCTTTACATTTTGTGTAATTACAGGGTAATCATTGATTCTTATTTCAAATAAGCATCCCGCTGCACTAAAGTCAATCATGTAATAGGGTAATATATTCATAACAATATTCTTTACTTTTTAGTGTGCGTTTGAATTAATCTTTCTAAAGAGGTACGTTCTGGAGAAGTCAAATCCACTACATCATTTTTAATAATATAAATAGACGTTGAAATATATTGTTCATTATTTCTAGATTTATAAAAATCGCTTAGGACAATGGATATCTTATCTTGTTTCCATAAATATCCACTATTTCCATATATTACACCGTCCATTACTTTTGTTGGTATTGGACTTAATATTATTGGAGTACCATACTTCTCTTTTAAAAGATTAAAAAAATCTTCATTTTGCTTTTCTATATTTATTTTGATTCCTGCTATTTCATTCTTTTCTCCTTTTTTAAGTGCATCATACACATAAAAACCAACTGAATTATTTCCGAATTTTGTCTGTTCAAATTTTATATTTTCATATTTATAGTTAGATACTTCCTTTGTATAGAAAATTGGTATTCCAGTATCAGGGCTAATTTTGTCTGAAGTAAAAGAAGCTCTATCAGACTCTGGAATCAAATCGACAAGTAAATCTTCAGACCACGTAAGTTGTGCTAAATCTGTTCTGGATTGAGATTGGCAGGATTGAAAAATTATTGCCATAATGATTAATTTTGTTATTAATTTCATAAATATTTAAGGATTTGTTATTAAAGGTATATTTGCATCAAAGTCAAAGTTTTCCTCAAGACTTTTAATTACATCAAAAGGTTCAACAAGAAGTACTTTATCCTGAGCAATAATATCCTCATTGTCACTACTTGGTGTTCCTCCCCACAATATAGTTTTTTTAGAAGACAAACCGACTTTTCCTTTTACCACATATTCCGCAATAATTCCATCAAATCCTAGCTTAGGTCGGTAATAAAGTCCTTTATCATCATAATTGACACCATGTCCGAAAGTAATGGCTGCAGATCCAGAAGCACTCATTTCGAAATACCCTTCAACCTTTACAATGATAAGATTAGCCTCTGCTTTTACCCACATACCAGCTTTGATTTCCACTTTTAATGTATTCGTAGCTTCTAATGCAAATTTAGAGTCTTTTGCCTTTCCAACGGTGTTAAATTTAAAACCAACCTTAGTTGTTATCGTACTAGAAATCACTAAATCTATGTATACGTCTGCACTAGCTTTAAATCCAAAATCATCATCTCCGATATCAACTCCAGTATTCATAACATCTTTTAATACACCATAAAGTTCCATCGCGGGTTTCGCACCAGTACCACCTGTAAAAGCTCCGGCAACTCCTCCTACAACTAAGCAAAGTAAGTCTATAGTCATTTCTAGTCCAATAAGTGGAGTTGCATTAAAAGAAATATCTACATTCGTTCCTAATTTATTATCTAATTTTTCTAAGAACCAAATTCCCTGTATATCAAGATTAGGTGGTTTTATGGCAAATATTATAGGAACACCTTTAAAACCAATATTTCTAATCTGCCCACCAGTTTTTTTTGTAATTCCTCTAGACATATCTCCAATAGAAGAAAAAAGACTGAATAATTTCTTAAACTTTTTTTCATATTCCTGTTTAAGTTCTTCATTTCTTCCAAAACTACCTGAACTATTTATATCCCATTCTGCTTTTAAGCTAAATCCAAAAGAAGCATCTTTTTGTTTCCATCTATTTTCTGCTCCAATTTTCCCAGCTTTTTTCTGTAGTTCTTTATGCTTTGAGGCAGGCTGATCTTTCCAAGTTACAGCTAAATCATTTGTTAAGTTTAAGAAAAACTTAAGTGTCCACTTTATGTCAGGATATGCTTTTATTTTTACAGTAGGATTTTTTTTATTAGAATAATATCTACAACTATGTATATGAACGTTATAAATAGCAGCAGCATCAATCCCATTACCTTTAACCCCTTCTAATAAATTATATCTTGGCCAGATATATTGTAAAGGTGCAGGATTATATTTAGCTAAAGCAGATTGAGCTTTGAAATTAACAGATGATCCAGAACCATTAAATACTTCTGCATCTGGAGAATTAATTACAATTTTATTTTCATGTTTATTTTTATCTCTATAACAATCCTTCACTTCGAAATTTTCAATATCTAAAATAACACTTTTAGGACTGCTAGGAAGTATCGTTTTGACTACTATTGAATTAGCATCATGATTATCAAAATTAAAAGCTATATCTACTCTACGGGCATCTAAATATACTTCTTCATTACGTTTATCGTAGTCATCTGGGTCCTGAATATTATACTCTCCCTTTCCAATACTATAAATTCTATCACCATCTAATCCACCCTTAACAAAAAAATCTTTAACTGCGTCTCCTCTTTTCTGTGATAATTTTAGATTATACTCTTCTTTCCCAATTACACAAGCAAAACCATTCATTTCAATTTTAGTCCCTGGATGTTCTAAAAGAAAACCTAAAATATTATTTAATACCTTCTGCGAAACTGGCGATATACTATAGTCATTAAACTTAAAATAAATACTTCTAAAAATTCTTTCTTTTATATTTTTGACATTTGTTAAATTTTTTCCATTATCAAATATCGTTTTCGGCTTTGTTTCTATTTTACCATCCTTAACATTAGGAATAGTTAAAATTAATTTATTAAACCTACAGGGTTCAAAACGTTCTGCATTTACCTCTGGCTTAAACACCTTAGTAGGAGACATATTCTCAGAAACTTTTGCAACATTGCTAGACATTTCATTTTTTGCTCTAAGGAATCTAGCGTGAATAGCATCATTATTAGCGTCTAAAATATATTGACCCTTTGAATTTTTTACTTTGATATAAAATTCTTCATTGTCAGTAATATTAACTACTTTACTCATCCATAGGTTTGTATCCCCTATTTTGTATAAAGCCTCTCCTTCTTTTACTTTAATTCTACTTTTTTTAACCATCAAAGTATCGTCAAAGACATACGATCTATTATTATAGACTTCTATAGATATATAATCACCGTTTAGCCCTTCTGTCTCTAACCATAGGTATACAACATCACCATAAGCAATAGGTTTTTTTCTGATATCACTACCTTCTGGTTCAGCTCTCCATTCACTTTTAACAATCAATGGTTTTGTATATCCATTAATGTAAAGCCCCGCAGAATTCTTAAAATCTCGTTTACCAGATAAACTGGCTTCTAGGTAATAAGAATAAGAACCACATAATTTTTTGTTGAAGCTTGATTGAAATTCTTTACCGCGAACTCTATATAAAATTGTTTTTCGATCATTGGTCTGGAGTAACCAAAAAACTCCTTTTTCCTTATCTTCTTTGCTAGTTGCTGGTAACCACTCCTCTACTTCAAATGTTAATGGTTGATCTGGTTTAACTGTTGCAGAACTCGCACTATATGCATAATGTGCCTGACTCGTCATTTTTATTTTTTTTACCCCTCTTGCCATACAAATTATTTAGCTGAAACAGTGATTCCTTCTCCTGTATATTCTTTATTTCCTATATCATTGGTATTTACCATAGGATTTAATTGTGCTTGTGTATCTTCATCCGCATTATCCATGTTTTGCTGACTGGGCTCTGCAACCTGTCCATGATTGGTTATAGAAACACAAGGAGCACCTGCAATAGCGCAAGTAGCTTTGCTATCTTCTAATATGATATTGCCACCGTTTTTTAAGGTTACATTTTCATAAAAGCCTGTCCATTCTGTAATCATTGGCTGGCATGGCTTATAACTACTTCCTGTAGGCTGTAATTTACACTGTCCGAAGGTTTTTGCCTGAAACGGTTGTCCAATGTCCAAAGTAGTCAGTATTAATTTACTACTTCCTTGTTTATCATTGGCATACTCAGTGGTATTTGCTTCAACTTTGATTATGTCTGGCACAAAACCTTGCTGGCATTTACACATCGCACCATTTACGACTATATGTTTTTCACTCATAATACTAACAATTTATGAAAATATTCGTTTCCAAAATGAACTTTTCTTGTCTTCATTTTCACCATTCGTGTCTTCTTCTAAAAATAAAGATTGATGATTTTTTTCTAATGTTGTGTCAGTTATTTCCGAAATCGTAATTGTCCCCGACTTATATTCATCTAATTTTAAATTACACGACATATATAAAGAATCTATCTTATGGGTTTTTGGACTTAGAAAATATATCGCTCTAAAAGTACCCTTTACTGGTTTCTTTTGTTTATTATCTTCAATATGAAAATAGGCGCCATTCGTTAATTCAGTTTTATTTCTGGCATCACTACATTTTCCTTTAATTTCAATTCGCATTCTATTATTTTTCAATACCTTATTTGCTACTTTAGCCACATTATATTCCACATCTTTGGTATTAGGTATTATTGAAAAGTCAATATAATTATCAATATCATTGTCTCTATAAACCGAATAGATATTATGGAAAAATGCTTTAAAAAACCAATCTTTTTGTAAGTATGAGAAGAAAAGTTCTTTCTCTTGCAATGTCTGTTCGAAGAGTTTAAAGTATGCTATTGCTATCCTACCCTGATAGTATTGTAACTTCTTTTTCTTCTGTTTTTCCCATCTTTGCAATATATCTTCGTGATTAACTACATCTTCTAATAGTCCATTTCTATCAATTTTTAAAATTACTGGGTATATACTCTCTATACAATCCACTGCCATTTGATCCGCTATCAAATCCGCAACCTGATCATTGATAAATATTTTAGAAATTAAATTTACCGTAACATAATTATATGTCTCCTCATTTTCAGGATAAAAACGAACACTCACTTTATATTTAATAATCGTTTCTTTTTCTCCAGATTGTATTGTTTTCAGAACTCCATAGATAAGCTCATTTTCTGGAGTCTCTCTATCAAGTTTTCCATAAAACTGAGTGATTACAGTTTCTGGCTCAGGTTCATCCTTATTCCCCCATACTTCTTTTCCATTTTCTAAAATATACCCGTCTGGAGGAAGCACTACAAATTGAAGTGTAAAAGGCAATCTATTTTCAATCTGTTCATAAATTTCGACTCTCGAATTATGATATGCTTTTAGTTCTTCCGCATTAAGGTTATTATCCTTAGCAATAGACAACAACGTATCTCCTTTTATAATTGTATGTGTCCTGTATATGGTTTTCAATGTAAATTTATGAATCTATGCTATTAAAAGGTTTATTTATTATGATCGTGTTTCTTGTTGATAAGTTTGTGATAATACTTTTCCAGTGTTAGTATCAACTTCTAATTTTACTCTCCCCAATGGATAAATATCTCTGGTAACACGCCAAGTTTTTTCATCTTTTGATAAGTTTATAAATACATTTCTTACCTGTTCCTGATCCGTAACATCAAGAATTACATACTTTTTTAATGCTATATGTATATCTTCTGAGGTTATTTCTGCTACTTTCTTATCAATATCAAAAATTTCTTTAAAACGAGAAGCTTCTTCTTTATTTACCTCAATAAACAAGGGAGTTTTTTTTAGAATTTCAAATAAATCCATTGGTTTTATAACAATATCAGCATACTTAACTTCCTCATCCACCTTTTTTATAAGTTCCCCCTTTTCATTATAATATTCTGAAATACCCGTTTTGATAATATTAGCTCCCATAGCTAACCCCATAAAACGTTGCATCTTCATTTCTAAAAAACCATTAGGATAATATTTTTTATAAGTTTCAAAAATTTTAGGGGTTTTAGGAATGATTCGGACTGTAACATATTTTTTTTGGGATTGAGAACTTTCTATAATGGTGCCATCTTCCAATATTTCAGTACGTATATTGCTTCTTGGTAATCCTTTTATTTTCTTTTCTTCGATTACCTGATTATATTTTTCAATATCAAATATATCCGTAGTCATAATTTTTTCTTTTGGATAAATTACTCCTTTTTCTTTTTGTCCTATACATTGAGTAAAAAACCCTAAAATTAAACAACCGTATATTATTATTTTTAAAATTCCTATCATATTCTGGAATTTAGAGTTTTCTATTAATATTTATTTCTACAGAATCTATTTTCAATATCCAAAAAACAAGTACATAACCTACACTATGGTAAACTGTTCTTATTTTTAATTTTAAAGGTTTAGATTTTTCATTCTAAGCATAAATAAACCAATACCTGTCAATAGCTATCTTTGGCTCATTATTAAAATAGTCATCTGAATGTTCTTCATCTATATATTTTAAAAATTGTAAAATTGCTTCGCGTTGCTCGACTGTAAATAAATTAACTTTTTCAAAAAAAAGATGAATCAATTTATTCGTACTTTTTAAATTATTTTGTAATATTTCATTAAAATCGATATCGCCCATTATCTTATCTATTTTATGCTTCTTTATTGCATTAGCTACTACTATGGTATCAGCTTCAGAAGGAAGCGTTAATAGATAAACCAGATTATTTGGAATATCATCTGATTCTTCATAGTTTTCCAAAGAAAAGATCAAGTATGCAGGTAAATAATACTTAAAAGATTCTTTTGAAAAAAAATTTAGCGATGTAGAAGCTTCTAGTAAAAAGGTATTAGGTAAATCATTCCATTTTTTATTTTTAAATAGTTCTTTAGTTTCTAAACACTCTAAATGTTTTCCGCTATTGTCATAAACTAATTTATCATCTCCAGGATATTTTTCTAAATCAAAAGCTTGCTTTATTTTTAAAATTAAATCTATTTTTTTCATACAAAAAAATTAAGGAATTGGAATAAGGTTTCTTGGAGGAAATAATCTAGTTCCTTCAGAAATTATTAAATATATTATTAATGCTGCTCCAGTTAAACCTGTTATTTTTTCCATTTTATCCATAAAGTCATCATCAGGAATGGGTTCTGGCAAGTTGACAGGCTCAGGCGCACTCACTGGTTCTCCACAAGAAACTGCATAAATAGTTTGACATCTAACTAAAGAATTTATCGCTTGCATTATTGCCTGATTATGACCTGCATCTCCACCTTTAAAACAGGTAGTATTTATAGTCGTTCTTGACTGTATGCACCTATTAATTCTTAGCATTTTTTCAGATAATAGTGTACAAGTGTCAGTATTAAAACATTTTGATCGTTGACCCTTACAATTTTTATTTACTTCATTCTGTAATCTAATTCTTTGAGATGTAGTACAATCAGAAGGAACATTATCTCTTGAGGTTGTCTCGGGGTCTCCAAATCTTATGTTAGACTCCCCCATTACCAATTACTTTTTTATTACTACTCAAATTAAGATTTCCATTAAGAGCTTCTAAAGTCATTTTTGTTGAGTTTTTTAAAAGTTTTTTACCAACTATACATTTATAAGTATCTTCTACTACAATTTTATATTTTTCTGCTTGTCTCATTATTGCCATATCTAAAATAATTTACTCTTTTCAGCACTATTAATATTAATACTTTTTGAACTTTGTATTGTCAAATTTTCTTCTGCGCTAATTAAATGAACTTCATTCGCGTATTCATCAGAAATACCAGATTGTCTGCTAAAATCTTTTTGAATAATATCAGTACGATTATCAGATTTTTCTATCATATTACCTGCAGAATTTAACTCCATATTACCACCAGCAACTAAAGAAACATTTTTTCCAGCATTAGTATCAAAATTTTCTCCTGCACTGATAGAAATATTCTTTCCTGCAGATATCTGTATATTCTCTCCTGCATTAATACTTATATCTTTCAGGGCATTAATACTTATCGTTTCTCCAGCGGTATCTATGACTATATTATTACCTTTTTTATCTGTAATTGTAATACTTTCTGATTGCTTGGTGTCATTTAATTCAATAGTATGGCCACTTTTTGTTTTAATTACTTTCAGATCATTATCCTTAGTTCCCCAACGATCGGGTCTTTTATTTCCATTAAAAAATGATCCTGAAACATAAGGTCTTTCACTATTATTATTTTCAAACTGACAGATTACTTCATCATTTATTTCCGGAATCATATACAATCCACGTCCAGAACCTGCATGAGAAGTCATTACCCGTATAAAAGGGGTAGTTTCTCCTATTTGCTTTTGCCAGGGAAATTGTACCGTTACTCGGCCTAATCCTTCTGGATCATGATTATCTATGACCACGGCCTTTTCAATTGTACTTTTTGGATAACTCTTTATGTCTGTAAGAGGATATACTTCTAAATCTGCTGTAATCGCCTTAAAACGATTTTGATAATTACCAACTTCTGTATTTGAATGTATAACTTCTATGATCCTAAAGCTACCATATCCTTCTATTTTTATAATCTCTCCTAGATTCACTCCGGGATTATCACTAATACCTGTAGCAATAACCTGCTTAGATTCTATAGCTTGTGTATGAAAGGTTACCTCTCTATCAAAACGTTGTTGTAATTCTGCATCCGTATAGGGATTATGATATATTTTGGTTTCTTTATTATATAAAACAGCACTTTTATTACTTGCCAGATTATGATACCCGGAAGAGCTATTACTAATTTCTCGCGATCTTTTTTCATATAATTCATCTGATAAATAATCATGCGTGAAATAATTAAAATTATTAGGTAGAGGTTCTATCTCTATAGATAATTCCTGTAAATCTACTGCATATTTAAGTGGAGTTTCTTGAGTACCTGGATTACCAAAAACAAGTTGGGTTCCATTATAATAAAACCAATTATTTGATATCGCAGCTAATCTCTTAGTATATGAAAAATTACTTTCTTCAAACTGTACACTATAGTGTAAAGTATTTGTCTCTCTGGGAGAAAAAGATGTCTCTAACTTACCTGTATCATATCCTTGATAGGTCCGCTCCAAAATCTCTGATAAATTACGATCTACAAACGATGCATTATGATGTCCATCATCGGATAAAACACTCATGCTTTTTGCCTCAATTACAATAAGATCACCTGTTGTTCTATGAAATCCCTTTACTGTCTTTACTTTTGTTACGACTCCCTTGAATTGTAATTCTTTATATCCTTGAAAGGCATTTTGCGATTTTATTGATATCGAAATTGTCTCTGCTAGAAAATCCTTACTATCTCCTACCAACTCTAAAGAGCTACGTTCCAAAACATCAGCCCTACAAATAAGCTCCAAATGATGATGCGAACTTAATTTTTGCTCCAGTTTTAGGCTCTGAAATGAAGAAATGATCGTATTTGCAATCGATATATATGTAGTAGTCAGTGTTGCCATGTTTTTATGGTTTATTTATATACAAGTAAGGGTAATACCCTATCAATATAACAAGCAAGATAATAATTAATATCAACAATTTTAATAGTAGTTTATTTTAACACTCTAAAAATAGTTAATTGAAGAAAACTTTTAAGGACACAACCTATATTCGAATAGAATGAATATATATTTGTTTATCTAGCGTGAATTTTAATGAGATCCCAACTTCTAAAACCTCTTTATAAAAGACATAAAAAAATAACCTATTATTTAAAAACAATAAGCTATAGTAATTGATAAATAATAAAAATGCTTTAAAATCTAAGGTTCATAATGAAAATTGACCTATACCGGGTTAGATATTTCAATAGGTATCCCTTCAAAAAGTTTTTTTAGTTATTAGAGCTGGATAAAATACATTTTACTATTTCTTTTGCTCGTAATACTTCCTCAAAACATCAAAAGCTTCCTTTTTTTCTCCTTTTTCTGAAATTAATCCTTTTCTATTATATCCATCCTGAATCTCTGGTAGTACTCTTCTTGGAGATCTAAAGTCTACTAAGATCCACGGAGAAAAACCTCTCAATTGTTCTACTCTATCCAACATTTTTAATGTTTCTGTGTATAAATTGGCTTGGTACTCCTCTGACCATCGGGTTAAATTGTCTCCATGAAACCCATGTTTTGCACCAGCTCCAAATTCAGAAATTAATACGGGTTTATCTTGTACTATTTTCCAGCTTATATCATTACACTTTTCTGGCAATCCATCATACCAACCTATATACTGATTAAAACTTAATATGTCTACTACCTCAGCAAAAGGATCGTCTATAGTACGAATCACCTTGCTGTCTTTATAGTCATGTTGTTCTAATGCAGCACTTATCAACCGAGTAGGATCTAATGCTTTTGTTTTTTTTGCTAGATTGGTGAGAAATAAATTCCTTGCTTCGCTAGTAGGTGTTTCATTTGCCATGGACCATATAATGACCGAAGCTCTGTTTTTATCTCTATCAATAACTTCTATCAATTGATTTTCTGCATTCTTATAAGTATCCTTATTCTCCCATTCTATAGTCCAATATACTGGATTTTCTTCCCATACCATAATCCCCATTTTATCTGCCAATCTAACCATATGTTCATTATGAGGATAATGAGCTAACCTCACATAATTACACCCTAACTCCTTGGCCCAATTCAATAATTGTTTTGCATCTTCTTTAGTATGTCCTCTCCCTTTATTTATAGGACTTTCTTCATGTAGACAAATTCCTTTTAAAAATATACTTTTATCATTTAATAAAATATCGTGCCCCTTGGTTTTAATAGTTCTAAAACCTATTTGATCTTCTATAAAATCTGTTGTTGTTTTTATTAAAATCTTGTGCAAATATGGATGCTCTGGTTCCCAATAGATCATATTTTTTACTTGTATATCGATAGATGCGGTTCCGTTTTCATCTGTAATCAGCTCTTTAGTAAGCTGTAAATCTGGTATACTTAATTCTACCTTTTTTTTAGCAATATCTTTACCCGAAAGTGTAATAAACCCTTTTATTTGGGTATTATCATCTGGATTTAATTGTATGACATAATCTTTTACGAAATTTTCTGGCACCTCCACCAATCGAACATCTCTTGTAATTCCGCCATAATTCAACCAATCCGTATTTAAGGTAGGCACCCCTTCTTTTTTTCTTTTGTTATCAACTTTAACAACCAAGAAATTTTCCTTTTGTTTTAACAGGTTTGTGATTTCAAAATTAAAGGGCGTAAAACCGCCAATATGTTTTCCTAATTTCTTTCCATTTAGATAAACGTCTGCCTGATAATTAACTGCATCAAAATATACAAAGACTTTATTATCATCTTTGGACTTTTGATAATTAAAAGACTTTTTATACCAGAGTGTTCCTTCATAGTAAAAAAGTTTCTCTTTTTGCGTATTCCAATCTCCCGGAACTGATATTATATCAGATGAATCAAAATCATACTCCACTAAATCTGACTCATTCTCTGGTTTTGAATTCATAAAAAATGCTGCCTTACCCGGAGTTGCTGAATTTTCAAATGGTTGATATCTATAATTATAAAAACCATTTTCATAAGGATCAACAATATAATTCCAGTCACCATTAAGACTTATCTGATCTCGATTATAAACATTAATTAAATTATTTTCCTGACTAAACGCAAGAGTACAAGAAAGAATAAATACGATTAAAAATCTCATAAGAGTAATTTAAAAAACTGGTTTATTTTATAATTAATATAGAAAGAACTATCAGTTGCTATGCTAACTAAAGATATTCAGTAGTGTAGAAACTCCAGATACTTTAAAAAATGAGTTTTCTAAAATAACTGTTTGTTATTTCCACACTTTAATATAATCTATTATAAATTGTTTTGGAAAAATTGTATCATCTACCTCTGGACCTCCAAAGTTTCCTCCGATTGCCAGATTTATAATTAGATAAAAAGGTTTATTAAATGGCCAGGTATCTTTATTCTTTAATTCTGGCGAAAAAGTATATGCTGGTTTGTCATCTATAAAAAATTGAATTTTATCTTCTGTCCATACGGATTTATATGTATGAAAACCTTCTTCTATATCATTAATTATCGTTTTCTTTGAATTGATAGTATTTCCATAACTTTGTCGGGTATGTAATGAATTATATATGGTATGAGGTTCTTTCCCTACAAACTCCATAATATCTATCTCCCCGCAATCAGGCCATCCAATATCAGAAATATCGGCACCTAACATCCATATTGCAGGCCACAAACCTTGACCAGTAGGTAATTTAGCACGCACTTCAATCGTACCATACTTAAATTCTATCTTATCCTTGGTAGTAATTTTACCTGATCGATATACACTGTCATTCTTTGTAGCGGTAACAATCAAATTGCCATCCTGAAGATGTATATTACGTTCTGCATATAATTGTCTTTCATTATTACCCCATCCGCATAAATCAGGACATCCATCTCCCAATTCATAGTTCCAGAAAGTTTGATCTAATTCATTTCCTTCAAAATGCTCTTCCCAAACAATAGTATCTGAATTAGCACAGGAAACAAACACAATACAAACAATACAAATAAAATATTTCATTATTCTTATTTTAATTTGAAATTAGACATAAGCACAGCTCTAGAACTCCCTCCTACATATACTTCAAATTCTCCTGGTTCTATAATCCAGGTACCATTATTATCATAAAAACCAAGTGTAGTTTTATCTAACACAAAATCTACAGTCTTTGTTTCTCCTGGTTTCAAAGAAATCATTTCAAACCCTTTCAATTCTCTTACGGGTCTTGTTATACTGGCAAAAAGATCTCTTATGTATAATTGGACTACTTCTTTTCCTTCATAGTCTCCAGAATTAGTAATATCTACAGACACTTTAATATTGGGGTGTTTTACAGAAATACTTACCTCTTGAATCTGAATATTTTGGTATTCAAACTTAGTATAACTTAATCCATAACCAAAAGGATATAAGGGTGTATTTTCCTGATCAGAATAGTGTGACCAAAATACAACATCTTCTTCTGGTAAAACTGGTCTCCCAGTATTTTTATAGTTATAATAAATAGGAATTTGTCCAACATTCCTAGGAAAAGACATAGGTAATTTTCCACTTGGATTATAGTCTCCGTAGAGTACTTGTGCTATTGCATGTCCGCTTTGAGATCCTAATTGCCATGCCTCTACGATAGCAGGAATATGTTTATCTGCCCAAGTAATTACTAAAGGTCTACCATTAGTAAGTACTAAAACAATATTTTTGTTTACCTCATATACAGCTTCTAGAAGTTCTTGCTGTACTCCAGGTAATCCTAATTCTGTTCTACTACGTCCTTCTCCACTCTGAAATCCAACTTCTCCTAAAACCATGACTACAACATCTGCTTCTTTTGCGGCATTAATTGCTGCAGGAAACTCACTTTTGTCTGTTGTATTTATCTTTACTTCTTTAGGGAATAAAGTGGCTCCTATGGATACCTCTGCTCCTTTTTCATAAGTCACTATATTTCCTTCGTATTTTTGCATTCCTTCTAAAACGGAGATTGCCGTATCATCATCTGCACCAATTCTCCAACTCCCCAAAGGACTATTTTTATCACTGGCCAATGCTCCAATTAATGTAATGTTTTGACCTTCTTTTTTAAGCGGAAGCAAGTTATTTTCATTTTTTAGTAATACAATTGATTTTTTAGCTATATCTAATACTGCTTCTTTATTAGACAAACTACCCACGACCTCTTTCTCTCTTTGTTCATCACAATATCTATAGGGATCATCAAATAGTCCTAACTCATATTTCACACGAAGAATTCTTTTTGCAGCATCGTGAATTAATTGTTCATCTACTTTACCTTCTTCTACTAAACTTGCTAAATGAGCAACATATAGATGCGATTCCATATCCATATCAGATCCTGCATTTATCGCAAGCTCCGCAGCACTTTTACCATCTTTGGCATATCCATGAGCTGACATTTCCATGATTGACCCCCAATCTGAAACGATAAAACCATCAAACTGCCAATCTTTTTTAAGAATATCACGTTGTAACATTTTATTACCTGTTGCAGGAATTCCATTTAATTCATTAAATGAATTCATATAAGTTCTTACTCCTGCATTAGTTGCTGCAATAAACGGAGGAAAGATTATATTATGTAATGTCGAAGTACCTACATCTACAGTATTATAGTCTCTTCCTGATTCTGAAAATCCGTAACCTGCAAAGTGTTTAGCACATGCAGCAATTGTAGAATCAGAAGAAAGATCATCTCCCTGAAAACCTTCTACTCTGGCAATGGCTATTTTCGATCCTAAAAAAGGATCTTCACCCGCACCTTCCATCACTCGACCCCATCGCGCATCTCTGGAAATATCGACCATGGGTGCAAAAGTCCAATTAATACCTGAGGCGGCAGCTTCTTTTGCTGCTATTTGTGCTGATTTTTTAATTGCTTCTACATCCCAACTTGCAGATTCAGCTAATGGAATAGGACTCATTGTTTTATACCCATGAATTACATCAAATCCTATTATCAAAGGAATACCCAACCTGGATTCTTCTACCGCTACTTTCTGAACTTTCATGACATTTTTAACTCCAGTGACATTGAGCATTGAACCAACCCAACCCTTACGAAGGTGCTCATATTTTTCTGCTGCTGCACCTTCTTTTGGCGAAGGACCTGTAAGATCCCAAAAGCCATTATACTGATTCATCTGCCCTATTTTCTCCTCCAGAGTCATTATCGATAACAAAGAATCAACTTTGGCTTCAATTAATGGATCTATTGATGTTAAAGGTTTTTCTATTGTACTTTCAGAAACTATGGCTTCTGCTTTTTGTACTTTATTTTTACAACTTATTACTATAAAAGCAAAAGCTACTATTAAATAAAAAATACTGTTTTTTTTCATTAGATAAGGATCTGTTATTTTTTGATTTGATGAATTATTTTATTGGAGAGCTATCTTATTAAAATAACTCTCCATAAAAAAGAATAAAAAATTAGTTGTGCATGCTATTGGTAAACTCTTATATAATCTATTTCCATTGTAGACTCAGTAAATGCCGGATCGATATCTCCACCAAAACCACCTCCCATAGCGACATTAAGGATAAGAAAGAAATCACTATCAAAAGGTAAAGAGCTATTATTTTCTATAGTATGATATACCGTATCATCTACCAGAAAAACAATTTCATCCGGAGACCAATCAATAGTGTAGGTATGAAAAGCATCTGATACATCATCAATTACAATAGAATCGGTTACACCATTACCACCCGATCTACCTGTATAGTGTAATGTACTAAAAATCTCATTTTGCCTATTTCCCACATGCTCCATAATATCCATTTCTCCACAATTAGGCCAAGTGTTTGTTAAATAATCTGAGCCTAACATCCATATTGCAGGCCAGGTACCTCCTCCTGTAGGTAATTTAGCTCTCGCTTCTACACGCCCATAAGTAAAATCAAATAACCCTTCTGATTTAATTCTGGCAGAGGTATACCCTCCATTTTCAGCTTTTGCTGTAATCTTAAGAAAACCTCCTTCTATAAGAACATTACTGGCATCATTTGTATAAGACTGAGCTTCTCCATTACCCCATCCATTATCTCCTGTTCCTAGATCATATGTCCAATTTGATGCATCAGGTGCTCCATCGGTGTTAAATTCATCAGACCAAATCTCATTAGTATATATGGATTCAAAAGATCCTGGTTCATCAACTTCCTGAACAGGTTTAGTCGTCGTAAATGTGTGATACCAAGCTAAATCCGGATTGTTACCCATGATTCCTCTTACTACCATTTTATTTTCTGTAATTGATAAAATCTCATAAGTACTTGTTCCTATATAATATCCCATAAATCCATTGTCAGAAAAGCTAATTGCGGTATCAGTAGTTTGATCTAATGGCACTCCACTTCCTGCAGGAGCTAATGACACAATTTTTACTCCCGAAACATCAAAATCATAACAATAATCTTCACTCGCAGAGCCTCCCGCTACATCCACATAGGAAGCATTAAAATATGTTCCACCATTACTGTTTAGTTCATAGGTAAGTTCACCATCGGTTACTGTAAAAGTAAGTTCATCTGTATAAATACATTTAGAGTTCTCAGTAGATTCAGGATCTAATAGGTTATCTTTTTCAAATGCACTAGCTATATACCATTTAGGATACCACCAATCACCATCAATTCCTTCAGTCGAAGGACCTAGACCCAAGTGGCCTGATTCTGATGCTGACCAATACCAAACTTTGGAAGAATTCTCTGTAAAAACTCCATTTTCTTCATCATAGGAAGCCCCAGATAAAAAGCTTTTTGCAATCGGATCATCAAAAGAACTGAAAACCGTTACTTCTATTGCGTTACTTGTTTTAACACCTCCAGTACCTGAGGCAATTACCTGCACAGAATATGTATTTAGACCAGGCTCACTAAACCTATGGGTCACTGAACCGGAAGGAACAATTTCAGATTTTTCATCTCCAAAATCAAATTCATACGTTATTGCGTTGTCTGCGGAAACAGTAAACAATACAAATCCACTACCATCCCCATTGACATTCTCTGTATCAACACCAATGATTTCTGCAGAAATTGCTACATTACCAGGTATTACAATATCACCAAAGGCTTTATCCTCTTCTTCACATCCGATTACGAGCAAAATACTTGCGATCAGAATGTATTTTATTTTTTTTATTGCGTTCATAGCTTTTCTTTTAATTATTAGTTATGAAAATATACATTATCGATTAGTACTGTAGTATTACTAGTTGGAGATCCGGCATAAATTAGTTGCGCTATATTTGCACGAGTTGTTAATCCGGTAAAATCTGACAACGGAATGTCCAGACTAACCCAGGTTCCTGTTGCAGGACTTGAGAACGTTATCTCATGTTCAACATCATCTCCACCTCCAAATGCTCCATCTGCCCCAAAATCCACTAATTTTATTTTAAATTCAGTAAAATCAGATGAATATATATCTGTATGAAAATGAGTCATGGATGTAGCATCAATAGTAGTTGTTGTAGCTTCTATTCCTACAAAATCCAAAGCACTATATTCCTTAGTAGCATTACCATCTAATACAATATCATTCAAGACGGCATTTGACCAAGAAGTGATCCAGGTATCAACAGGAATATCTGTATATGCATCACTAAACATCGAAATTACATTTGCCGCTGGCAATGATGGAGTCGGCGCTGCCCCAATGGTTTGTACCGTTCCTTTATAAAAATAAATATTATCAATAAAAACTGTTCCCTCTGCCCAAGGAGCTCCAACAAATTTGAGTTGGTGAATATCATCTACAATTAATCCAAGATCAGTATATGCTGAGATAGGAATATCGATACTGGTCCACTCATTAGGTGTTAAATCACTTACATAAGGTTGCTCTCCATTAACAACACTAATGAGAGAGGTCTCTATGGTAATCTCATCTGCTGTCCATACATCTAAATGAATAAACTCCATTGAGGTAACATCTACAGCAGCTCCAAATTGAATACCTTGATAACTCAAATTCGTATACTGTAACATATCATCTCCATTGACATCAAAAGGTCCCCAACCACTGCCCTGAGACCCTTGATTCCAATCTGGGAAATAATCAGCTCCACCTTCATCAATGTAAGCCGCACTAAAAATAGATATTACATCCTCCTCAGCTCTACCAGGAGGTGTTGCCGCAGATGTAATTGGCTGTACAATGGCTGTTACTAAAAACTCTTCTGTATATTCTGTTGTTGCTAAGGCACCTCCTTTTGCCACCACTTTAATAGTATAAGTACCTGGATCGGTATACACATAAGATGCAGTTTCACCAATAGTAGCTGTCACAGGTTCATCATTTCCCGTTTCCCCAAAATATACATCAAAAAACATTGCAAAATCTGCACTTGCAGTAACATTTACCTGTTTTGATACAGTGGTATCATTTTCTATAGTAACAACAAGGTTTTCTGGAGCATTAAAAGAAACTTCTACTGTTTGCGTAGTTTCTGTTGATTTTCCACTAAGACCATTACCTATTATTTTCACTTGATAACTTCCTTCTGTATAAATATGATCAATTTTACTACCTGGCTCGATAGCTTCAACTATTTCTGATCCATCTCCAAAATCGATTGCAAAATTTATGACCGCAGTACCTAAGGGAGTTAAAGTAACTAAACCTGTATTATCCTGAGCTATTGTTGTAATTGCAGAAACCTCTGTTGGTGAGGCAACAGAATTGATAAATGACAAATCATTTTCATCTTCAGAGCATCCTACAAAAAAGGTTACCATCAGAATTAGACTATATAAATATTTATTTTTTTTCATAATGCTTATTTTTTTCTTAATAACCTTCATTTTGAGTCCAATTTCCATTAGCAAATTGAATTTCTTCTATTGGCACAGGAAATACTTCATTTTTTCCTGCTGTAAAACCACTAATTTCTGCGGCAGCTCTTCCTGTTCTTACCAAATCAAAGAAACGATGCCCTTCTCCTACTAATTCTACTCTTCTTTCATGATATATAGCATCTGTCAAAGCAGTTCCTCCTAATGTAATATCACCTAAACCTGCACGTGTTCGTACTTGATTTAAATATGTTTGTGCTTTAGCGTCATCACTTGCAGGTTTTCTATTATTTGCTTCTGCTGCCATTAATAAAACATCAGCATAACGAATTGCTCTGTAGTTATTGGGATTTGTAAGATTCTGATCTCCTGTATTTAAATCTCCTTTACGGGCAATATACTTTCTATTGTAGTACCCGGTATGTTTATTTCCAATAGTAAATGTGGCGCCATTACCAGCTGACCAAGCATCAATATCCAGTATAGCAACATCTAATCTTAAATCGCCCGCTTCAAACTCATCTACTACATCTTGGGTTGGTATATTAAAACTAAATCCAGAGTCAAAAGTAGGACCGTTGTAATTCCTGATTCCATTAAATCCTACTGCCACATTTCCTTCACTACATTGTAAACAGTCAAACCCTGCACCTTCTGCATCGGTATATTGAACTTCGAATACAGACCCTACACCATTCTCTCCTGCGCTTTCAAATATTAGATTGTAATCACTTTCTAAGTCGTAAGCTCCCGACACTATTACTTGATCTAAAATAGTAGCAGCCTCAGAAAACTTATCCTGATATAAATATGCTTTTCCCAATAATGCCTGAGCAGCTCCTTTTGTAGCACGCCCAATTTGAGGTGCAGTAACTGTCAAGTTATTAGATGCATATATTAAATCTGCCTCTATAGAAGCATATACATCTTCTACAGGTGATCTAGGAATGGAAGTCTCATCACCTACCTGAAAACGTTGATCTCCTTTAAGTGGAATCGCACCAAACCACTTTACTAGTTCAAAATGATAATATGCTCTAAGAAAACGAGCTTCTGCTATAATCTGCTCCTTACCTTCAAAATCTGTTTTATCTTGAAACTCGAGTATGTAATTTACTCTATAAACTCCTGCAAACATCCAGTCCCAAATATCTTTTAAACTACTATTAACCGGTGTATGAATCATATCATCAATCTGTTGGATAGATATTACATCTGTAGCGCTTTCTCCTCCACTAAGGGTATTATCTGATGCAATTTCTCCTAGCATTACTCCACGATACGTCGAATGAAGAAGATCATATGCACCTATTAATGCGTCGTTATAGTCTTGTTCTGAATTGAAATAGTTTTCTGAATCGATCGAAAACACATCTGTTTCATCAAGAAAATCATTTCCACAAGAACCAGAGAATATTAATAAGCCAAAAGTATATAGTATTATTTTTATTTTTTTCATCGCTTTCAATTTTAAAAATTAAGATTTACACCTAACAAATACTGTCTGGAAATTGGATAAAACCCATAATCGATACCACCTCCAATAGCATCCCCAGTCGTTGCAGCTGGATCAAAACCATTATAATCTGTAAATGTGTATAAATTATTGCCCGATACATATATTCTCAGTTTATTAATCCCTACTGATTCCAGCACGTTTTCAGGTAAAGAATATCCTAATTGCACATTTTGAATTCTCAAGAAAGAAGCATCCTCTACAAAGAAATCAGAGAATAGTTTATTGGTACTTGTTCCTGTAGTAGCTCGTGGTACTGTATTACTGGTTCCTTCACCTGTCCATCTATCCAGATACAAATCCAAACGATTTACATTAGGTTGGTCACGTTCATAATTACGAACCATTTCTTGTCCAAGATTAGCATATGAATAAGCTACAAAATCAAATTGTTTATATTTAAAATTAAGATTAAAACCCATATACAAATCGGGTTGTGGTTTTCCTATATCTGTTCTATCATCAAAATCAATAATACCATCGTTATTAGTATCTACATATCTTATATCTCCTGGAGATGCCTCAGCTCCCAATTGTAATTGTGATGGGTGCGCATCTACTTCTGCCTGATTCTGAAAAACTCCATCTGTTTGCAAACCATAGAAATATCCGATAGGCTTACCTACTTCCATTCTGGAAGGAGCCAATTGTCCTACTCCAAAAACACCTCCTTCTACAAAATTATCTCCTGTAATTTTAACAACTTCATTCTCTATATAAGATACATTATAACTTACTCCAAAAGAAAAATCTTTTGATATTTTATCATTATATGAAATTAGAAATTCATATCCCGTATTTCTTGTAGTTCCTGCTCCAACAGTTGGCGCACCAGCACCAGGAGCTCCTACTCCTGTGATTCCTGAAACAGGAAAATCTGATATTAACAGATCCTCTCTATCTTCTATAAAAAAGTCAGCTATAATAGATATCTTACTATCTAAAAACTTTACATCTGTTCCTATATCTATTTTTTTTGCTACTTCCCAACTAGCATTTCTATTAGAGATTCTCCCATTAGCTACACCATCTACAATCTGACCATCCAAAACATAAGTAGCCTCTCCATCTAATAAGGCTCTATACAAATTTCCTCCTACACGATTACCTAAAAGCCCATAACTCCCTCTTAATTTAAAATAATTTACAAAAGCAGTATCTGACCAGAATGCTTCTTCTGATACATTCCATCCTGCTGTAATGGAGGGAAAATAATCAACTCTATTGTCAGTTATAAAATCAGATGCAGCATCTCTTCTTAATAGGGCAGAAAATAAATAACGCTCATCAAAATTATACTCTAATCTAGCAAATTGGCCAATTAGTTTATCGTTTAATGAATATTTACTAGTTGCTTTTGATGTATTCAAACCATCTGCTAAACTTATATCAGCAAACTCCCAAGAGTTATTAGGAACATCAAATCCTGTAGCAGTTAATTCACTATAAAAAGATTCATTTAAACTAAAACCTGTTGTAATAGTAATATCGTGATTTTCTGCGAACACTTTATTATATGTACCAAAAAGTTCAAACGTATATTCATCACTTTTTACTCTACCCTCTGTAACACTACTTCTAATAGTATTAAAAACTTTACCTGCCCCGTAATCCACAATAGGACTAAATGTTTTATAATCCGCATTAAGGGTTCTAAATCCTATTCTGGTCGTTATTTTTAATCCATCTACAGGCTTATAATCCAGACGCCCCATTCCTTCTAAGCCATTCTCTGTATATCTATTATATGTATTTCTAGTTTGCGAAAGTGGATTGATAACTTCATTTCCTAAGAAACCATTCACATCTTCTTGATCTTCTGTAAATGTGGGAGCATAGTTTATTGCGTTAAAGAGTAACGTTCCTAATCCATACTCATCTTCACCATTATTTGTATTCCTTCTCTTTCTATGAAAATAATTTATAGTGGTGTCGAAATCAAATTTATCCGAAAGATCCACCCCCAAACGAATCTTTGCAGTATTACGTTTAAAGTTAGAAATCTCTTTAGTTACAATACCTGCTTGCTCCAAATGAGAACCACTAACAAAGTAAGTAATTCTATCACTTCCTCCGGAGAAACTCATATTATGACTGATGATCGGAGCAGTTTCAAAAACAGATTCCTGCCAGTCCGTACCTTCTCCTAATTGAGATAAATCTGAAAACAATAATTCCTGTCCATTAGCTGCATAACTTTCATTTAATAATGCTCCATATTCTGTAGCATTTAATAGTGATAGTTTTTTAGTCGTTTGCTGAAATCCTGTATATGCATCATAACTAAATGATGTTTTTTTATTTTTCCTTCCCTTTTTTGTAGTAACCAATACTACTCCATTTGCTCCTTCTATCCCATAAATAGCTGCTTGTGAATCTTTAAGAATTGTAATTGATTCTACATCATTAGGATTTATAGAATTTAATTCTCCATAATATCCATCGATAACTACCAAAGGCTGATTACTACCATTAGAACTAATCCCTCTAATAGTAATATTTAGATTTTCACCGGGTGATCCGGATGGTGCGTCTACATTAACACCAGTAACCGTTCCTTGTAGTGCCTGTTCTACCTGGATAGGCCTTAAATCATCAATAGTTTCTGAATCTAACACAGATACTGAGCCTGTAAGGTTTTTCGTTTTTTGCATTCCGTATCCAATAACCACTACTTGCTCAAGCGATTCACTGCTTTCTTCTAAAACAATATTTAAAACAGTATCCTCTACCACTGTCTTTTCTAATGTAATGAATCCCAAATATGAGAATGTTACAATTGCTCCGTTAGAAATGTTAGATAATGTATAAAAACCGTCAAAATCTGTAACCGCCCCATTAGAGGTTCCTTTGACAATTACATTAACTCCTGGTAATTCCTGTCCATTAACATCTGTTACTTTCCCCGTAATCTGAATTTCCTGAGCATAAATAACTGTGGATAAAAACACAGCCATTAAGAAATATTTAATTTTCATAAAAGTTTTTGTTTGATTTACTCAAATCTAAACCTAAACTTTATCAAATCCTCAATATAGAACTACAACAAAAAATATACAGTCTTTTGAAAAGAGATAGTGTATAACTAAAAAACCAGTAAAAACAGTGTGGGAAGACCTTTTTAAAAATTGAAGAAATTTATGTTTTATTTAATATTATGTGAACTAAAACGTTATAGTATAGGTAATGTTGTGGTATATTTTGGTATTGTTGTAGTGTTAGATCTCTAAGATGTAGTTAACCAAACTTTGAACATGCTCTAATTTTAACTTTTTTCTTAAACGATATCTCTTTATTTCGACACTTCTTACAGAAATATTCAATAAAGGGGCAATTTCTTTAGAAGACAAGTTAAGTCTTAGATAAGTGCAAAAACGTAAATCGTGTGGTGTTAAATCAGTGTGTTTTGTCTTTATTTTCTTAAGAAAATCTTTATCCACGCTATTAAATGCTTCTTCAAAATGTTTCCAGTCGTCCTTATTATTCAGGTTTTTATCAATAATCCTTTCTACATTTTTAAGTCCTCCTTTTTCTTGTGTTGATTTTTCTATTTCTTTCTTAATCGTATTGAGAATTTCATTCTTTTTTATAATACTCATAGTAGACGAAGCTAATTCACGATTTTTACTTTCTATATCTTGTAGTAGTTTTTCATTATTCAATCTCATGATCTCTCGTTCGCTCTCTAATTCTTTAAGTTCTAACTGTTTTTTATTATCCTCGACTAATTTCTGCTTTTGCCTGGTATAATACCTTTTATATGCTCTATGTGTAAAAGTTATCGCTATAATCAACAAAATTATATAAATAATGATAGCCATTACAGATAGATACCAAGGTCTATCTATAACAAAATTATAGACAACCATATGATCACTCAGTTGATTACCTGTCTTAGTTCTCACTTTAAACGTATACTCTCCAAATGGCAAATTCTCAAAAATAATCGATGTTTTTGTAGACCACTCACTCCAATCATCATAAAAACCTTCAAGCTTATATTGAAACTTAGAGATCAAATACTTATCATACTCAGGAATATTATATGTAAACAAAATTGTATTAAGACCAGCATCAAAAACCGGATTTTGTTCTGATAACGATATTTTTTCAAAATCGGTGTGTTTTTCTTTTATAGAAACACTATTTAATACAATGTCATGGGTACCTAAATCAATCATGGATAAGTCTAAAATCATATATCCATTAGCTGTTCCCAATAAATATTCTTCTTCCTGAAGATGCATTATATTCTCATACCCTATCATTTGTTTTCTTAAAGAACTTGGAATAGGTATTTTAGTAATTTTAAGATCATCAGAAAATTGACTTTGAGAAATATAATTAATATCCTCCTTAGAAAAACTCCATAATTTTCCAGAATTATCTGTTATTAATTTCCCTGATATATACTGATCTTTTGCAAAAGCTTTACTTAAAACAGTGTCTTTACTAAACTCTTTATTCTCCTTATTATAAGTAAAAATCCCTTGCTCATTAGCATACAAAAGAGCCTCCTTGTATTTTATGATTCCTGAGTTCTTACCTTTTGACAGACTACTATCTCTAATCACTTGTTTAACAGTAGTAAAATCACCATCTAGTTTAAGTCTAAAAACTCCTTTATATTCGTGATTTATCCACAATTCGTCTTCATATAATTCTAAAAACCTGGCAGAATACCTAAACCCTTTGATACTATGTTTAAATTGCCAATTGTTATCCTTCTTTTCTAAAAGACTAAGTCCATTATACGTTCCTTGTATCAGCAATTCTGGATATCCTGGTACAGTAGCAAATTCCCAGGTTCCGGCAATAGGCGAAATCAATTTGGAAACATTAGAATTATCTATTAAAAATGTTCCGGAATTATGTCCACAAAACAACAAATCATCATGAACAAACAGACTCCATACCTGTCCATTAGTACCTTCTATAAATTGAAATGCTTCATTTGTATTTCTATTCTTATAAAACAATCCCTGATTGGTCCCCAAATAAAGAAAGTCACCTAAAACTGCAGCCGCATATGTTGCGCCAATACTGCCACGATCATCATTAAAAATTTTGATTGGTGATTTAAGATTGACACAATTAATTCCATTATCAAGAGCTAACCATATATTTTCTTCATTATCTTCAAATAAAGATAAAATGGTATTATTACTCAATCCATTGCTTTGATTAATTTGGGACAGAATTACTCCTTCCTCTGATATATGTATAACACCTTTTGATATAGTTCCTAATAAAAAGCTTTTATCCTGTAGTCTAATTGCACTATAAATTGTCGCTTTTTGAAAAAAATCAAGCTTCATTATCTCCCAGGGCTTGATCTTATCGTCTTTATATATAAAAAAACCGTTGGCGCTTGTTAGAATAATAAGCCCTTCTGAAGAGTCGGAAATATGAACAACTTTATCATTGTCTAAAATAGAAAGATCTGTAACGAGTTTGGGTTCCCCTTTCTCAATCTTAAAAATTCCTTTCTGATACTCCTGATAATAAACTACTCCATTTACATCAAACATACTGAGCATGGCCAGTTCAGCACTAATATTATTAATTTCGCCAGTGTCTGAATTATATATGTAAATTCTATGTAAGGATTGGAAAAGAACTCGGTTTCCTACATCTAAAATATACCAAAATTGCTCATCTTCAATAAGACTGTCTTTAATCGGATTGCTTAAGGATGTGTATTCTAGTTTACCATATTCATTTTTTTTCCAAAAACCAAAATCCATGTAGCACCCGGTATAAATTCGATCACCAACTACGTTAACCGATCTTATAATGGTTTTATTAGGTGTCTCATATAACTCCCAGGTGGCACCATTAAATTCTAGTAGTCCTTTGTTATTAGCTACATATATATATTTATTGTCTGATTGAGATATTGACCAATTTTGAGTTTCTCCTCCATATGCTTCCGGCAGATATGCTTCGATCGGCGGAAGTTCCTGAGATGAAACTATCAGCGATCCAATATATAATAAAAATAAAAATGTTTCTTTTAAAGATTTCAATTACCTAAAATAGATATAAGTAGATATAACAATTAAGCATACAATCACACCTACAATTTTTGTGTATTTCCAAGGAGTGATATCTACTTCTTGAGTATACAATTGTTCATATGCCGTTTCTCTAGGATACAATTTACCGATTATTAACATAATGAGTATATTCACAACAAAAAGAATAGCCATTATATGAAGAAAATGTGGGTAGGCTAGTTTTTTAGTTCTATCTATAACAACATTTACTTTATCAATACTTGCTTTTACCTCCTTTATACTCGTTTTTATGTCTGGATTTAATATGATACCTTTTTCTTTATATTCATCCTTTACATAATTAAAGGAAGTTGTCAGTTCATTCATTGATTTTGTTAACAATTTAATGGATCCTAAACCCTGATCAGAATTGTTCTTATATTCATTAATAGCTTTTAAAACATTTTTATAATCAATCGATTCTTTTAACTTTTTAATCGATTCTATATCGTCTTTTGTATTATTTTCTTTCTTATTTATTGCTTCTATAGCTTTCTCATAATCTACGGTAACCGCTTTTTCACTTGATAAATTTTGTTCTACAAAAGCTAGTTCTTGTAAAATAGATGGAGACTCTGCTTTGAGATCATTACTAATAAAATAAGGTTGTAAAACAAACTGACTTATAATATAAAGTATAGATCCAGATAATATTCCTATTTTTCCAGCAATTGCCGGAACCTTCTTTGTTAGATATCCAACGACTATAATTGTTAAAATAGGGATACTATAAATTCCGTTTACCTCTTGTAAATATTCAAATATACTTCCCGCATTTGCAATAAATGGAGCAACAAGCATTGCTAATAATGCTAATACAACTCCAAATGTCTTTCCTGCTTTCACTACTTGTTTTTCTGTAGCTTCTTTATTTATGTACTCCTTATAAATATCCAGCCCAAAAAGAGTGACTGAACTATTCAAAGCACTATTAAATGAACTGAGAATCGCACCAAATAATACAGCGGCAAAGAAACCAACAAGAGATACTGGCAACACTTTTCTTACTAGTTCAGGGTAAGCTTCATCTGCATCGCCTAATTCTCCATTAAAAATATGAAACGCAATAATTCCGGGTAGTACCACAATTATTGGTCCTAATATTTTCAAAAAAGAACCTAGCAATAAGCCTTTTTGACCTTCTTTTAGGTTTTTAGCTCCTAATGCTCTTTGTATAATTGCTTGATTTGTTCCCCAATAGAATAGTTGAACCAACATCATCCCTGTAAATATTGTCGCTACTGGTATAGATGACTCAGGACCACCGATCACCTTAAATTTATCTGGATTAGTATTCATAATCGTACTTATCCCTTCTGATATACTACCATCTCCAATCTCAATTAAACCAAAAACAGGAATCATTATTCCTCCGATCAATAGACCTACAGCATTTATAGTATCTGAAACTGCAACTGCTTTTAGCCCTCCAAAAACTGCATAAATAGATCCTATAATACCGATACCCCAAACGCAAATCCAAATTGAAGTGTCCTTAGAAATATCTAATATTTCCGGAACATCAAACATAGTTGTAATTGCAAGTGAACCTGAGTATAAAACTACTGGCAAAAATACTACAACATAACCTGTCAAAAATAGTCCTGATGTAATTGCTTTTGTTGTAGTATCATATCTGTTTTCTAAAAACTGAGGTACTGTAGAAATTCCGCCTTTCAAATATCTTGGCAACAAAAATATTGCCGTAACTACCATAGCTATAGCAGCTAACGTCTCCCAAGCCATGACTAAGACACCTTCTTTATAGGAGGCACCATTTAATCCAACAATTTGTTCTGTTGATAAATTCGTTAATAATAAAGAACCTGCAATTACTACAGCACCCAAACTACGCCCACCAAGAAAATATCCATCTGATGATGACTCATCTGTTTTCCTGGTTGCTAAATAAGATATGATTGCGACTAAAAGTGTAAAGCCAACAAATGAAAGAATGCCCATGTTTGAATTTTAATGATTTGTATAAGATCATAAAAATATCATTATTATTCAATACTGTTAACAATTATGCTAAAAAATTAAGGCTGTATAGTTTTTGTATAGTTATTTTTAAGAATATACCAAAAAATACAACCACCTTGTATTCATATCATTTTTTATAATGTATGCGATATCTCCAATAAGATAATACTCCTAAAACAGCCCATATGATCACACTATAATAAACCGATGAAGGGGTCACTACTTGATCACCACTAGCATAAGAATGTAAACCTTTCAAATAGAAATTAACTCCCATATATGTCATCATAATAGATCCGACTGCTAATACCGACATTAAATTAAAAAACCATCTGCTACGTAATCCGGGAACTAATCGCATATGTATTACAAAGGCATATACCATAATACTTATTAAGGCCCACGTTTCTTTTGGATCCCATCCCCAATATCGACCCCAACTTTCATTAGCCCACATACCGCCTAAAAAATTACCAATGGTCAGCATCACAAGTCCTATAGTTAATGCCATTTCATTGATAATGGTAATTTCTTTGATATTTAGAGCCATTTTCTTTTTATTTGATTTTGTGGTTAAAATCATTAAAATTAACGACAATACTCCCAATATTGCACCTATAAATAAAGGACCGTAACTCGCTACAATAATAGACACATGAATCAATACCCAATAAGAATCTAATACTGGCTGTAATAATGCAATCGCCGGATCTGTCCAGTTCTGATGTGCATAAAATAATATAATAGATGTTACAAAAGCCGTAGCTGCAAGTGTAAGATTACTTTTTCTTCCAAACACCAATCCTAAAGCCAACACTATCCAAGAAACATAAATCATGGTCTCATATGCATCACTCCATGGGGCATGACCAGAAACATACCATCTTGTAATTAATCCTGCCGTATGTAACATAAAAAGAATGACTACTATCCCAATAGTTCCATTAATTATAAATCGAAATACTTTTTCTGGAATGGTAAAGACTATTAAATTAAAAAAACTTAGTCTCAAACCTTTAGCATCAATGAATATTTTAAAAACAATAAAGAACATCAAGAACAAACTGACTAAAAGATAATATCTATACAAAGTTTTAAATATATCATATTTATTTAAAGCGATTTCTGCTTTTATCTTCTCATCTGTAGGTAATACTTCTCCTCCAAACTTCTGTTGAAAACTTCTGATACTCTCTATATATTGATCAGGCTTACTATAATCATTATTTGCTCTGGCTTCTTGTAATGCTTGTCTATATATAGGAATAATCTGTCTCGTATATACAGAATCCATTCCTGTGAACTTATGCTCATTAAGTTGTGGTACGGAAACCCACTTATTATTTTCATCATCTGGTACTGGGAAAATTCTAAGAATCCCTCCTCCTAATGCCTGATTTAATAAATAAAACTTTTCATGGGTTTTTAAAAAGTCCTTCTCAAAACTACTTGGCGTATTAGTACTACTGGCTTTCTCCAGGTATGGATCCAACTTATAGGTCCCATCAGGTTCTACCAAATCAATTAAAGAAACTCTTAGCTCTGACTTAGCAACCCCCAGAATTCTACGAATACTATCATTCTCTTTTTTTATCTCTATAAGAGGAACACTATACCAAATAAATGGATTCTCAACCATAGACACAAAAACCTGATCCGCAGTTAATCCTTCATAAGTATCTTTTTTACTTAACTTACGCAGTAATTCTGATGAAAATGTATTCACTGGCTTCATTCTCCCACGATCATCCTGAATTACAATACTTCCAAATTTAGCAGCATGTTCTTTACTTACTGCATTTGCCTTGATCACAGAATCAATTCTAGCTTTACTAGGTAATGTGGATATATGATTTACGTGACCCGATTGTTGTGGCTGTTGTTGTGCAAATGAAAATGTAGATATGCAGATCCCGATAAAAACCGATAATGCTTTCTTTTTAATCTTTACTTTAGCAAGTTGTTTATCTAAATCTTTAAACCTGGAACCTTTTGTAAATAGAATCAGCATAAGTCCGAGATATAATAATATATAACCTACATAAGTGATCATCGTTCCCCAATAATCGTGACTAACAGATAATACGGTACCTTTTTCATCCGGGTCAAAAGACGCCTGAAAAAAGCGATATCCCTTATGATCTAATACGTGGTTCATATAAATATCAAAAGGTTCCGGGCTTTTAGTATCTTCTATAAGTTCTACTTTACTCATATATGATTTATAAACTTTTTCTGTTCCTGGTTGCTTTTCTGCAATAAAGTCATTGAGTTTTAATGAAAAAGGCAGCTCCAGCCGTTTAGATCCATAATTAAAATACATATCTAATCCACCTAAAGAAATTTTCTGCATATCATTAGCGTATCCCTTACCTCCTAGCAATTTAACCTCTTTAGACTCTCCATTTACCGTAACACCTATAATTAATGCGTCCTGCTGTCCTTTCTCTTTTACTGCAACAGGAGTTACATCATAAATTCCTCTCATCACAGGATCCGGTATTACAAATTGCATACCTGCTGTCTGATATAGTGATCTCAGCATTAACGGCTGAACACTATCTTTTACCACAATGCCTTTTTTCTGATCAGCCATTCTCATAAACGTACCATCAAAAGGAGACTCTATAAAATATTCATCTTCATCATACGTAATATTGATAGCTCCCTTGGTTGGTTTATTAAATGCAATCAGAATATTATGGATATTAGAAACTTCTCCATCTTCTAAATAGTGTTCGTGTCGATTGCCATCACCAGCTTCTACTATTTTTAGATAATTTTTACCATCCATAGTTTCTACCAATCCCATTTCTGCACCCTGGATATAGTTTTTGTATTGAATGGTTACGGGATTGTTATTGTAATCTGTTTCTATTGTAAAATCATTAGCGGTAGCTTCTGCCAGTTCTAATGCTTCAGAAACTACTCTTCGTAAAGGTTTTCCATCAATCTCACCATCTAAAAAAGCAGTTAGATACGTTTTTTCTGAAAGAAAAGTAGCTGTTGTTTCACCTTCTCGTATTGGCATTACACCTTCATAACTAATATATCGTGTAACAAATGCACCTAATAGAATCAAAATAAAAGACAAGTGTAACAACAACGTTGCCCATTTCTCTTTTTTATAGAGTTGATATCTAACAATATTACCACAGAAATTAATCATAAACACAGCCATAATAGCCTCAAACCACCAAGTATTATA
Source organism: Aquimarina addita (assembly GCF_039539305.1). Lineage (NCBI taxonomy): Bacteria > Pseudomonadati > Bacteroidota > Flavobacteriia > Flavobacteriales > Flavobacteriaceae > Aquimarina > Aquimarina addita. The sequence goes on from NZ_BAABCW010000006.1 coordinate 222,524, forward strand.
AATCCAAATTCTAGCTGCTGTAGTGCCATAATCGTCCTCCAAAAAAGTACCTATTCCCATAGAAATAGCAAAAACGATAAATAAAATTGCGGTTAATCGTGTAGAAAATAAAATATTGACCAACTTCTTCTGCATAATGCTTCTTTTTTTGCACGGCAAATTTAGTGTTTTTGCTACGATTATCTTAAATTTTCATTATTCGATTTACTCGTTTTAACAGAAGTATATAAGTTGTTATATTTTTAGCAGTAACTTCCTTATTTTAGCCACATGATTACTATTATTATTCTTGGTGCCGGGAACGTAGCTAAACATATATATACTGCTTTTACAAATCAAAAATCAGTACGCATTATACAATGCTATAATCGCAAAGGAGTTTCTATTCATAAAGATCAGAAAAAGGAAAACATAACAAAGAACTTAAGAGATCTTATTGAAGCCGATATATACATTATAGCTGTAAGTGACGATGCCATATCTGAAGTTTCTGACAATTTACCTTTTACAAATAAATTAATTGTTCATACTTCAGGTAGTGTTCCAATGTTATCCATGAATAGTGTGAATCGGAGAGGTGTTTTTTACCCCTTACAAACGTTTAGTATTAACTCTACAATTAAGTACTCCACTATTCCTTTTTGCATAGAAGCCGAAAAAGATACAGATAGATTATTGCTTAAAAAATTAGCACTGATATTATCTCCAAAAGTATATGATATTTCTTCTGAGCAACGAAGTGTATTACATGTGGCAGCAGTGTTTGTTAATAATTTTACCAACCATTTGTTTTCTGTAGGAAATCAAATTTGTTCAGAAAATGAGATTCCTTTTGAAATTTTACATCCACTTATCCAGGAAACTGCAAAAAAAATAACAGTATTAGATCCTGATAAAGCACAAACCGGACCAGCTATCAGAAAAGATAATAAAACACTACAAAGACATCTACACATATTAAAAAAAGATTCTCAAAAAGAATTATATACTCTACTCACACAATCAATACAATCTAATTATGGAAAAAAGCTATAAAGAATATCTACAACACATTACCACCTTTATTTTTGACTTTGACGGCGTATTAACCAATGGAGATGTCCTTATCACTACAGATGGAGAATTGTTAAGAACTATGAATATCAAAGATGGTTACGCCCTAAAAGCGGCTACACAGCAAGGATTCAATGTCTGCATTATTTCTGGAGGAAAAAATGAAGGTGTTAGAGAACGACTAAAAGGCCTTGGGATTACAGACATTTATTTAGGTGCACATCAAAAAGTAGATCAATTAAAAGAATACATGGAAACCCATGGTATCAAATCTGAGAATGTTTTATATATGGGCGATGACATCCCTGATTTACCTGTGATGAAAATTATAGGATTGCCAACATGCCCCCAAGATGCAGTAGCAGAAATAAAGGAAGTTTCTAAATATATCTCTTATAAAAAAGGAGGAAAAGGATGCGTTAGAGACGTAATTGAACAAGTATTAAAAGTACAAGGAAAATGGGTTGCTAATTATGATGCAAAAGCCTGAAAATGATACGAAGTACAAAGTATGAAGTATCAGATATTTAAAATAAACCTTGAAACTCTGAAACTCTCAAAACAATTAAAAAACTAAAAATGAAGCTTGTATTTGCAACAAACAATGTCAACAAGATTAAGGAAGTACAATCACTACTACCTTCGCACATTCAATTAGTTAGTCTTTCTGATATTGGTTGTATAGAAGATATTCCAGAAACCTCTGATACTATCGAAGGAAACGCACTACAAAAAGCTGAATATATTCGTACTCACTATGGCTATGATTGTTTTGCTGATGATACGGGCTTAGAAGTCAAAGCTCTTAATGGAGCACCAGGTGTATTTTCTGCAAGATATGCAGGAGATGCCAGAGATCCAGAAGCTAATATGGATAAGCTAATCATAGAGCTATCCAATAAAGAAAATAGAAAAGCACAATTTAAAACTGTAATTGCTCTGCATATAAATGGAGTATTCAATACGTTCTCAGGTATTTGTGAAGGAACTATTACAAAGCAGAAAAAAGGTGATAAAGGATTTGGCTATGATCCTGTTTTTTTACCAGATGGGTTTGATAAAACATTTGCAGAACTATCGTTATCAGAAAAAAACAATATAAGTCATAGAGGAAAAGCGATAAAACAGCTTGTAGAACATCTTACATCCAGTTAATCAACTCCTGGGAAGGCTAACATTTCTCCCATACCTACGGTAAATAACCAGTTGCCGTATATAGCGTGCTCAATAGAAACCAACGTTGTAGATTTTGTTTTCTGATAAGTAAACGCAAAAAATAAACCACCGATGAATGTAAGTAATTGCACTAAAAAACTTTTTAAGAAAATATGTGCTAAAGAAAAAAGAATAGCATTTATGAATATAAATAACCATTTATTATTAAATAGCCTCTCATATCTATCATAGAAAAAGGTTCTATAAATTATTTCCTGAGGCCAAACGGATAAGAAGGTATAGATAAATAAAATAGCAATCCACATTCCCGGTTTTTGAATAACCACAGCAAATAGTTGATCAGGAGCAACCCAGAACACATACAAACTTGTAACTACAATTACAATACTCAATTTTATAAGTGTTTCTTTCCAAAATACTTTCCAATACATTGACTCAGGTAATTTAAATTTTAAAAGACCTGATCTTTTTATTTGCATAATAACATATATAAAACCAACTAATATGAATCCTATCTTAAATTCTACAGGATAATTAAATAATAGGCTAACAGGAAGTAAAACAAATAATAGAAATAATTCTAATCCTCTTATAATCTTAGAATGTTGCATTTATTTTTTCTACTAATTTCTAAATAAAAAATTGAAACAGCAAAAAAGCCTCTTGGGGTATGAGGCTTCTTTTAATGGGGCAAAAATAGGTTTAGGCTATAAAAGGGGTAATCAGAATTATTTTAGGAAGTTCTTTCTTAATGTTATCTATATTTTATTTCTATACATCAAAAGTAATGAACCCTTAAAACAACATCACAAAATGAGTCATCAAAAATCAATTGATAATCGACAAAAAGCAGTTATAAAGGATTAAATACGTATAATTAATGTTTTTAGCTTTTATACCAGTATTTTGCTACTAATTAAATAACATATTCTATAGAAGTTATAGAATAAAAAACACAAGTAAAAAGACCATCAATATTTTCTCACTAACTTATTAATTTAACAAAACCGTTTAACAATTCCTATTGATTAATAAGAACTATAACCGTTTCGTTAAACGTAATTAATACGTTGCATACATCTTTTTAAAATCGTAACATTACATCGTTAAAAATTGCGAACTCACTCTATGGAAAGTCAAAATATTACCCCTTCAGATCCTAAAACCGAAGAAATAATTGAAAATAAGGAATTAAACATCTGGGAAGCACTGATTCCTATCGTTGCATTAGTAGGTATGTTATTTTATAATGTGTTTTTTGTTTTTGGAGATGATGCTTTAGGCGGAAGTAATCAGTTCATATTGTTATTAGGTGCTGCTGTGGCAGCAATAGTAGGTTTTTTTAATAAAGTATCCTATAAACAAATGATGGAAGAAGTGGCCAGAAATGTGCAATCAACGACTAGTGCTTTACTCATTTTATTAATGGTTGGAGCTTTAGCTGGTACCTGGCTTATTAGTGGTATTATACCCACAATGATTTATTATGGATTACAAATCCTTAATCCCACTATATTTTTAGCAGCATGTGTTATTATTTGTGCCATTATTTCTATCGCGACGGGTAGTTCCTGGACTACCTCGGCAACTGTTGGGATTGCGCTTATCGGTATCGGAAATACGCTGGGTATCTCAATAGGTATGACAGCGGGTGCGGTAATTTCCGGAGCTTATTTTGGAGATAAAATGTCACCATTATCTGACACCACTAATCTCGCTCCTGCTATGGCAGGAGGTGAATTATTTTCGCATATTAAATATATGACTTATACCACTATACCTACAGTTATTTTGACTCTTATAATATTTATTATAATTGGTTTTACACTGGATACAACCGGTAGTCCGGATATTACTGATCAACTTACTGCTATAGGTAGTGCATTTAATATTTCTCCGTGGTTATTTATTGTGCCGATAATAGTGATCGGACTTATTATTAAAAAAACTCCTCCTTTGATTGCTTTACTTGCAGGGACACTACTAGGTGCAATTGCTGCCATTGTGGCTCAACCAGATATCGTTATGAATATTGCTGGTAGTGAAACCTTAAACTTTAATACCGCCTATAAAGGTGTTATGAAAGCAATAACTGTAGATACAGGAGTAGAAACGTCCAGCAAAGAATTAAATGACTTATTTACCTCTGGAGGAATGAATGGAATGCTAGGAACTATATGGCTTATTGTATGTGCAATGGTTTTTGGTGGAGTAATGGATGCAATTGGTGCATTAGCCAGAATAAGTAAAACCTTATTAGGATGGTTTGATTCAGTTTTTGGACTTTTTGCTAGTACTGTAGTAAGTTGCCTCGCTTTAAACTTAACTGCTTCTGATCAATATCTAGCTATCGTAGTACCAGGTAGAATGTATGCTAAAGCTTTTAAAGACAAAGGGCTTGCTCCAGAAAATCTAAGCCGAACACTAGAAGACTCAGGAACTGTTACCTCCGTTTTGATTCCTTGGAATACTTGTGGTGCATATCAATCAAAAGTACTCCTTGGACAACCAGGAATGGTAGAATACATTCCATTTGCATTTTTTAATATTATAAGTCCGTTTATGACCTTACTCTTTGCTGCTTTTAGAATTAAAATAAAACAACTAAACGGGAGTTATTTAAAAAAGTAAAGGCGATTATAAAAAAGTCGAACATCTACAGCAGTCTCATGAAATTTTTATTTCATTCCTTAAGATCAATAATTGGTGTTGGTTTTTTATTTTTATCAATAGCTACAAATTTAAACAAGCCAGAAACTGCTTTTTCACGATCATAACTATACATGTCTTCCCTAAATATTTCGACCAAAACGGTACAGCTTGTCCTTCCCACTTCTTGAATTCTAGCTATTAACTCAACGATTGTTCCAGCCGGAATTGGTTTTTCAAAATCAATTTTGCCTGTAGAAATCGTTACTACTTTTTTTCTACTAAAACGAGTAGCACAGATAAAAGAAGCTTCATCCATTAATTGTAAAGCAGTTCCACCGAACAAAGTTTCATAATGATTTGTAGTATTAGGAAATACTGCTTTAAAAATTCTGGTTTCAGATTTCTGAATTAATTCATTTATAGTATTCATACAATTGAGATATAGTTTTTTCTTATGAGTATACATATCAAAGGTAAATCTTATACTCCTATATTTGCAGTATCTTTTTAAAAAGTACAGATGGAAATTATAGAAAGCCTCAAATGGCGTTATGCAACGAAAAAATTTAATACTACCAAAATTCTTCCAAAAGAGAAGATTGATTTACTTATAGAAGCTTTTAATCTTACAGCAACCTCTTATGGATTACAACCACTAAAACTGGTTATTATAAAAGACAAGAGTAAACAGGCTGATCTTACCCCTCATTCCTGGAATCAGCAGCAAATAGCAGACGCATCACATATTCTGGTAATTTGTATCGAAACTACAATAGACACTGCCTATATTGACAAACATTTTGACACGATTAAATCAATTAGAAATACTCCAGATGAGATTTTAAAGCCTTTTAAAGACCAACTTATTAACTCTTTTAAAGAAAAACATCCTGAAGAAATTTCTAACTGGGCTACAAAACAAGCATACCTAGCGATGGGTAATTTACTTACAGTATGTGCAACAGAAAAGATCGATGCTTGCCCAATGGAAGGTTTTATTCCTGAAAAATATGATGAAATATTGAATTTACATGAACTTGGACTTACATCGGTATTAGTACTACCTATAGGATATAGGGCTGATGATGATATGTTTGCAGATTTTAAAAAAGTGAGACGACCTATTAATGATACTGTAATTTTACTATAACACAATCATTACCAATATATTGGCAAGGTTATTGAAGTTGTTAAAAAAAGATTATTTTTGTATGTAACCAAATCTCATTTCATGAAACCCCTTTTTTTACTTTTACTTTTAGTAGTAAATTCTCCGATGCAAGTATTTGCGCAAGAAGATCATCTATTATGGATTGATGATTTTGAAGAAGCATTAAAAATATCTGAAGAAAATGATAAACCTATACTAATGTATTTTACAGGAAGCGACTGGTGCGCTCCTTGCAAAATGTTACAAGAAGATTTTTTTGGAACAGAAAAATTCAAAGAAAAAACAGAAGAACTGGTACTTGTTAAAGTTGATATCCCAAGAAGAACAGATATTATATCAGAAAATCAGCTAAAAGAAAATAAAAAATTACTTGCTAAATACAATAAACAAAAAGGGTTTCCTCAGATAATTGCGCTCAACCACAAGGGTGAAGTATTAGGAACACAAGGTTCTTATAGTTCTTCTTTAAGAGATCCTAGTCGTTACTTTAGTTTTGTAGATATGATTATTGATAATTATTAAATGAGCTACAATTAAAATTAATCTTCCTGTATAGGCTATCAGAAAAAAATTCATCTTTATGTACACCCTGATAGCTCGAAAAATATACTTTTTTACCTTTTTTTTAGAAAAGATAAAAGCTATACTATAAATATAAAAACTCTTTTCGGTATTTTTGTTTTAAGAATAACTAAACTAACCTGTACTAAGAGCATAAAAACTTATAAAGTAGTGGTAAGTTCTTAATTAAACAAAAAAACTATGCCAGGATTTGAATTATTTGGAGCTGAAGAAAAAAAAGAAGTTCAGGATGTATTGGACAATGGAGTCTTGATGCGTTATGGTTTTGATGGCAATCGAAATGGTCATTATAAAGCTTTAGAATTAGAAAAAGACTTCGCTTCAAAAATGCAAACCAAACATGCGCAGGTAGTATCAAGTGGTACTGCTGCCTTAACCGTGGCTTTGGCATCCGCTGGTATTGGAGCCGGAGATGAGGTGATTATGCCTACATTTACGTTTGTAGCTAGTTTTGAAGCTATATTATCTGTAGGTGCTGTTCCTGTATTATGTGATATCGATGATACCCTCACTCTTAACCCTAAAGCAGTCGAATCTACAATAACTTCAAAAACAAAAGCAGTAATGCCTGTGCATATGTGTGGTTCAATGGCAGACCTTAAGGCTTTAAAGAATATCTGTGAGAAGCATAATTTATTACTGGTTGAGGATGCATGCCAAGCCATAGGTGGAACCTATGAGGGAAAGCCTTTAGGTAGCTATGGAGATATCGGTTGTTTTTCGTTTGATTATGTAAAAACAATTACTTGTGGAGAAGGGGGAGCATTAATTACGAATTCGGATAGTTATGCAGATAATGCTCATAAATATCAAGATCACGGTCACGATCATATTGGTTCTGATCGAGGAGCAGAAACACACCCTTTTTTAGGTTATAATTACAGACTTTCAGAACTCAATGCTGCTGTAGGAATTGCGCAATTACGTAAATTAGATCACACTATAAAACTGCAAAAAAGAAATTATACAATTCTGAGAGAAGCTTTACAGGAGATTCCTGAAATTAGTTTTAGAAGAGTTCCTGAATCCGGAGTAGAAAGTTATGCTTTTTTGAACATTTTTTTACCCTCGGCAACAACTGCTAAAAAAGGACATACAGTACTAGGAGCACATCAGGTAGATGCTTGTTTTTACTGGTTTGATAATAATTGGCATTACTATAAAAAATGGGAGCATTTATTAGAACAAAAATCGTTAGGAAAACTTTCTATAGAACAACAAGATGGTTTAATAAAAAATAGACGCTCTTTTCCTGATAGTGATATCTGGATGGGGAGAACTATTTCATGTCTTATCAAAGTAGGATGGTCAGAAGAACAGGTAAAAGAAAGAGCTTCAAAAATGGTGGAAGCTTTGCAAAGTGTATTTCAGAAAAATACTGTTTCTTAAAAAACGAACAGTATTTTAAAAAAATCTTTCTTAAATAATTGTACGTAAACTTTGTGAAAATGTATCAATCATAAATACCTGTAATCGGCTTTATCGTTACTTTTTAACAACGATAATTAATGTTGGCATAAAAGCTACTAATAGTTTACATATTCCACAATTTCTAATCCATATCCGATCATCCCTACACGTTTTTGCTGAACCGTATTGGATATTAGGCGTAATTTATGAATATTCAGATCGTGTAAGATTTGTGCCCCTATTCCAAAATCTTTGGAGTCCATTACGATCTTAGGAGCCTTTGCAACTTCCTCATCACTCTGTACATCTTTTAATACCTTGAGCCTATTTAGTAAATTAAAGGATTGACTTTCCTGATTAATAAAGATGATAGCACCTTTTCCTTCTTTATTAATACGGGTAAACATCGCATCTAATCGCTTATCTTCATTATTGGTAAGTGTGCCTAATATATCGTTATTAAATAAAGTAGAGTTAACACGTGTAAGAATTGGTTGATCTTCAGTCCAGGTTCCTGTTGTTAAAGCGATATGGATCTGATCATTAGTAGTTTGTTTATATGCTCTTAAGCGGTATTTCCCAAAACGAGTACTAACCTCAAAATCTTCTTTCTTCTCAATAAGAGAATCATATCTCATTCGATATGCAACTAAATCTTCAATAGAAACTAACTTTAGATCAAATTTAGCCGCTACTTCTATCAATTGAGGCAAACGTGCCATAGTCCCATCTTCATTCAGTATTTCTACTAATATACCGGCGGGTTTAAAACCTGCTAATCTGGCAAGATCAACAGAAGCTTCGGTATGCCCAGTTCTTCTTAAAACACCTCCATTTTTTGCTCTTAATGGAAAAATATGTCCTGGTCTTCCTAAATCTCTTGATTTTGTATTTTCATTAACTAATGCTTTAATTGTCTTAGCACGATCTTGTACAGAGATACCAGTAGTGCATCCCTGCCCTATTAAATCCACAGAAACTGTAAATTGAGTTTCATGTAATACAGTGTTGTTCTGTACCATCATATCTAAATCAAGTTCTTCACATCGATCTTGTGTTAAAGGAGCACAAATCAGCCCTCTACCGTGCGTAGCCATAAAATTAATCATCTCTGGGGTAACAGTTTCTGCGGCAGCTATAAAATCACCTTCATTCTCTCTATCCTCATCATCTACAACAATCACCACTTTTCCCTGACGAATATCCTCAATGGCTTCCTGTATAGTATTCAACTTTAATTTATTTGTAACCTCATTTAGATTTGACATAATAATCCTGTACTGACTGTATTAATTATAAAATTGACATGTAATCATTTCGATTCTCTTTGTATTATCAAGAAACGAATAGAACTTTTTATTTACGCAAAGGTAAATGATAAAATATTAAAACCGGAATTATAAGCAGAAGTTATCGGATCAATTTAATATCTCTTTTCATACCTTTTCTATAAAAAAAGTATGCAAAGATATAAGCATTAAATGGAATTATACATAACAAAAACATACCTTTACCCGGTGGATGTATTGTTTCTTTTACCACTTTATAAAATTGATCAAAGAACTTTATCGCATTAAACACGGTTATACAGTATGCTGTACCTGTTACGACGATTAATACAATTCCTATTAACATTTCTGAATCTTTTAATCCCTGTATTACACTAAAAACTACAGTCAACATCAGAGAAAAAATAATTGCAAAAACAGAATACCTATTAAATTTGTCAAAACAAACCTCAGCATCCTTTAGTTCATTATTATGTAGCTTTCCTTCTAAACGAATTTCATCAATAGAAACTCCTTTATCCAAGAGTACTCTTAAAGAAGCAAATTTATATTCCTCACTATAATTATATTGACTATAATTCCTTACCACATCTTTAAGCTTATCTATATCTTGTCCAATCATTGACTGATATACTTCACCACCCGTATTGATTACAGAAACTTTCTTTTGAATATAAGCTTCTTCCTCTGCCATATTCATTTCATTATCTTTTGATTTCTTTTTCCAAAAAAAACTGATGATAGGTTGTATATAGTTTCCGACAGAAATAAACCCTCGATCTGTAGTAGCCCTATATGTCAAAAAGATACTAAGTGGAAATATAATCCATGTCGCAACCCATGAGCCTATAAATGGCGGAATTCCTCCTTCTTCTGCTCCATTTTTCGCAAAAATACCTATGAAATGATAAGTTAGAAAAAATAAAACTCCCATTACAATTGGCGTACCTAGTCCTCCTTTACGAATAATAGCTCCCAGTGGTGCTCCTACAAAAAACAACAAAACACAAGCGATGCCAAGAACATACTTATCATGTAATGACATTTCATACTTATTTAATCCTCTTCGTTTTGATTTTAATGATCGCTCCGTGTTCTCTATCGCTCTTAATACACCATCTGTATTAGAAATAGCCAAATTATAAATCTGTTCTTTTTCTTTAAGATTAAAGCGCTCAGTGATCAAATCAAGAGTATCACAAGTTTCTTGTGAAATAGTATTCTTATTAAGATTTAAAGTACCTTTTAAATTCTTAAACCCTCCTCTTCTACTAATTTCTTCTTTTGTCTGTTTTACTTCTTTATTTACCTGCCAGGATACTGTATCAATTTCTGCCCTGAGTTCAGACACATTAAGCATATTAAAACCTTTGCTATATTGCTGAGCATCCATATCCACATTATCCAATTCTGACAAATCTATATTTAGATTATATTGTTTAAAATACGCTTTCGCAAAAGGAATTTTCTTTCTGTTTTTAGGGGATGCTTGCTGAATCTCTTCGTAATAATTACCATCATTTAATATCAGAGTGATTAAGTCTGAATCAACGCTCCCTTTTAATTCACCATCCGTAGCCTTAATAACGGTATAATTACCGGGTCGTGCAGATTTTTTATGGATAATGACATCTTTCAGGAATTGATCATTATCTCCGTATTTTTCTGCTACTTTGATATTAATATTTCCAAGATCATTAAACTGATTCTGAGTGATGACCATAGCCGGTTTTACCTTTACTATATTTTTCCTCAGGTTAATAAATCGTTTTTCTGAATCGGGAATCACAGTATTTGAAAACCAAAATGCACCTATTCCTATAAAAACCATTAAAACAGACAAAGTTCTCATCGCACGTTGTAGTGATATCCCAGAAGATTTCATAGCGGCAAACTCATAATTCTCAGCAAAATTACCAAAAATCATAATCGAAGCGAGTAAGATGGTAAGAGGTAACACCATCGGGATTAAACGAGGCGTAGCAAAAAGTAAAAACTTAATGATGACAGAAAAATCCAGATCTTTTCCTGCTAATTCAGCAATAAAAAGCCAAATAGTTTGCAACAAAAGAATAAACATAATTATGACAAAGAGTGGAAAAAATGTCTTTAAAAAAGTTGTTAAAATATATCTGTCCAGTATTTTCACCTATTCACTTATAAATAAGTCCCGAACGTATCCGGGACATATATTATTAATTTAAAATTGATTTAAAACACTCACTAATCCAATCGATTAATATAATAATCTTTATATTTTGATTCATTAAAAACAAATAATGTATTAGAAAGCGGTTGATTCGTTTTAAAACTATTTATGGTAATTGTAATATTAGAACCATTATTCTGCATTAAAATCATTTTATAAATATGCTTTGTTTGCTTATCAATTCCTAATAAAATTTCTTTAAACTCACTTTTGGAATCAATAGGAGTCAACTTTACGAATTGAATTTTTCTTCCCTGTGCATCCTGAGTGATATCCATTTTATAGGTATATCCTTCCTCATAAAAAGTAAGCATTTTTGCTGGTGTTACACTTGCTTCATCTTCTGGATTCTGAGAGGATATATTTATTTCTTCATCCTCTGGTATAATCATATATAATTTATTACCATCATAAATCTGCTTAGTCCCTGTAAGATTGAGAACATATCTATCACCTGATAAGGTAACATCACCTCTGGTTTCTTGAGAAACATTCTCAGCTGGATTATTAAGTGCATACTTAAATCCAATAACTATGTTATCGTAGCTTTTAACTTTTGCAGAAACCTCATCTAATAGTTGTTTGGCTTCTTGCGCCTGAATAGTGCCAATAAACAGTGTAATTACTAAAAAAAATATCTTTTTAATCATTTTGTATCTATTCCTAATTTAATTAATCTTTTAAAATTTATGCTATTAAGTGTATTTTAATATGAAGTAATCATACTTACAATTCTGCATCCAATAATTGTTTTAAAGCTATCAAGTCTGTCACTAATACCTGTCTGGCTTTACTACCTTCAAATGGACCAACGATACCAGCAGCTTCTAATTGATCGATCAATCTTCCTGCTCTGTTATATCCCAGTTTCAGTTTCCTCTGCAATAAAGACGCAGAACCTTGCTGTGCCGTGACAATAACTTCTGCTGCATCATTAAATAATTTATCTCTGTCACTTTTATTTATATCAAGACTTGTGCCACTTTCTTCTCCAGAATATTCAGGAAGTAAGTGTGCATCTGGATATGCTTTTTGACTTCCTATATAATCAGTAATTCTTTCTACTTCGGGAGTATCCACAAATGCACATTGTATTCTGATCAGATCATTACCCTGGGTATATAACATATCTCCACGCCCAATAAGCTGATCTGCACCACCTGTATCTAAGATAGTTCTCGAATCAATTTTAGAAGTCACTCTAAACGCTATCCTAGCAGGGAAATTAGCTTTAATCATACCTGTGATCACATTCACAGAAGGTCTTTGCGTTGCTATAATGAGATGTATCCCAATAGCCCTTGCCAATTGAGCTAATCTGGCGATTGGTGTTTCAACTTCCTTACCAGCGGTCATAATAAGATCTGCAAACTCATCTACTACTAATACAATATAAGGTAAAAATTTATGTCCATTTTCTGGATTTAGTTTTCTGGCTTTAAACTTAGCATTGTATTCTTTTATATTACGTACCATGGCCAGCTTAAGCATATCATACCGACTATCCATTTCGATACAAAGAGAATTAAGGGTATTGATTACCTTACTATTATCAGTAATAATAGCTTCATCTGTATCTGGCAACTTCGCTAAATAATGACGCTCTATTTTATTAAAAAGTGTGAGTTCTACCTTTTTAGGGTCCACTAATACAAATTTTACCTCAGCGGGATGTTTCTTGTATAATAAAGAAGTTAAGATTGCATTTAATCCTACCGATTTACCTTGTCCTGTTGCTCCCGCCATTAATAAGTGAGGCATCTTTGCTAAATCTGCCACAAACGTTTCATTAGAAATGGTTTTACCCAATGAAATTGGCAATTCCATTTCTGCGTTCTGAAACTTGGATGAGGCAATTGCTGATCGCATGGAAACGATCGTGGATTTCTTATTAGGAACTTCTATACCAATTGTACCTTTACCAGGTATTGGAGCAATAATACGAATACCCAGGGCAGCAAGTGATAATGCGATATCATCCTCTAAGTTTTTAATTTTAGAAATACGAATTCCAGCTTCAGGTACAATTTCATATAAGGTGACAGTAGGCCCAACAGTTGCTTTTATTTGAGCGATCTCAATCTTATAATTTTTTAAGGTCTCTACAATTCGATTTTTATTTTCCTCTAATTCACCCTGATCAATGGTTATTCCTCCATTCTGAACAGAATAATCCTTTAATAAATCGATTGAAGGAAATTTATAATTCCCTAACTCTAACGTTGGATCAAATTCTCCAAAATCCTTGACCAATTTATCACTAAGATTCTTAACCTCTTCTTCCTCTTCAACCACCGTCTCCACTTCCATCGCAATATCATCTGGATTAGAATCAGATTTGATAATTAACTTCTCCGGGATTTCATCTGATTGAATTTTGGGGTTACCATAATGTTGATTTACTGTACCCTTTGAATCATTTTTGGACACATCAGTAGTAACATCTTGCATCTTAGTTTTTGAAGATACCTTTGTAACAGGAAGATCCGCGGTTTGTCCTACCACTATTTCCTCTTTGGGTGTCGTTGATTGTGATTTTTTGGATCCATTTACACTTTGTGTAGTTTTAAAATCCTTATTAATTTCTTTTCGTGTCTTTTTAAAAGAATCTGAAATTTTCTCTGGAGTATATTTTAAACGAATAACGATATACACTATCGCGAGAAATGCTAATACTAAAACTGTTCCTATAAAGCCAATATAATCCTGCAGAAAATCATTAATCTCGTATCCAACAACTCCTGCAAACAATCCGTTTTCCTTCGTTATAAAACCAAAAACAACCGAAATCCAGATCATAACTAATACACCCCAAAACCAAAATCCTGCTAGTTTTTTTCGGCTTAAATCAAAAAATAAATATATTCCAGTAATTGAAATAAGTACGGGTAAGATTAAGGCTGAAATACCAAAACCTTTAAAAATAAAAAAATCACTTACTGCAGCTCCAGAGACACTCAGCCAATTTTTTGCTGAAGCTGTTCGCTTAGGAAACAATGAAATCTCGCTTTGATCTATTTTCCAATTGAAGAAAAAAGAGATAAATGCAAAAAACAAAGCAATTCCTAAAAAAAACAGAAAACTACCCAAAACAACTTTTTGTTGTCTGGATAAAGTAAATCTTTCTTTTAAAGAAGTTTTTGGTTTTTTAGTAACTTTCTTTTTTGTTGTTGCTTGTTTTTTAGCCATTCTTTGGTTCTATTATCACAAAAGTACGAATATCCCTAATGGAACGTAAAAATGCTGAAAAAAATTTCTAAATGAGGTAAGGAATATAAATGAAACAACCGATAATAACAGCAGTAATAGCAGCAATAAAGACCGCTCCCGCGGCTACATCTTTAATAAATCCAATTTTATGATGAAAATCAGGATGTACAAAATCAGCGATTGCTTCAATACCCGTATTTAATCCTTCTAAACTCATCACCAGCCCCATTGCAAATATTTGTAACATCCATTCTGTGTTTGTGATTTCAAAACAAAAACCCAGAATGATCATTATAATTCCGATAATGGCTTGAACCTGTATACTGGGTTCAGTTCTTAGAAGTAGAATTGCTCCTTTTGTAGCATATCCACACCCCCTTAATCTGCCAACAATAAATTTAGAGAGATTGCTCATTACTTATGAAAGGGATGCTATTGCAGCTTCATAATTAGGTTCCTGTGCTATCTCTGGCACCTGTTCTGCATGTACAACAGTTCCTGAATCATCTACAACAATAACGGCTCTGGAATGTAATCCCTGCAATGGTCCGTCTGTAATCTCTAATCCATAATCTTTTCCAAATTTTCCATCTCTAAAATCAGAATGATTAATTACATTTTCTAATCCTTCTGCTCCACAGAATCGATCTAATGCAAATGGTAAATCTCTGGAGATACATAAAACTTTTGTATTATCTAATCCGCTTGCCTTCTTATTAAATTCTCTAACTGATGCTGCACATATACCAGTATCAATAGAAGGAAAGATGTTTAACACAACGTTTGACCCTTTATAATCAGATAATTTTGATGATGATAAATCCGTTTTTACTAATTCAAAATCAGGTGCTTTGTCACCTATCTTTGGTAAGTTCCCTGATGTATGTATTTCATTTCCTTTTAATGTGATCGTAGCCATAATATAAATGTTGTTTTTTAGAGCTATAAAATTAATAAGATTATATGGTATTATATGCATAGTTATGAGAAAATAAAAAACCTTCCCAAAAAAGGAAGGTTTAAATTTTTACTACCAGTACTATAAAGATGAAAACTATGTATTAAAATAATTCTGTTATACGTTCTAAGAATCAATAGATCCCATCACCCGTTTCATAAAACCATTTAAGGCATCTTTTTTTGTTGCACCGTCTTTTACCATCTTATGTACTTCTATTGCACCGTACATATTAGAAATCAATTCTCCTATTACATCTAATTCTTCATCTTTTAAAGAAGAAACTTCAGTAAGTCCTTCCAGAGTTTCAATAGTTTCTACAAGAAAATCTTCATCATTCTCCTCTATAAATGTAGTGAGATGCTTAATTATTGGTAACTTCATTTACTAATTCTTTTAAAACTTCAAATTTATTTGTCTGCACTTGATTTACAAAATCACCTTTTTTGAAGGTTGCAAATGTTGGAAGGTTATCTACAGTAGCCATTTTCCTTGATTCAGGATTTTTTTCAGCATCTACTATAACAAAAGTAGCTTCACCATTTTCAGTCGCTAATTTTTTAAATTTAGGCTTCATAATCCTACAGTTTCCACACCAGGTTGCAGAATATTGAACAATTACAGTATCATTAGCATTCACAATTTCTCCTAAGTTATCTGTAGTTACATCTTGAATCATATATATATTATTAAAATTACTATTATGTTTACAATGGTAAAAAATAAATAAGGAAACTTTTTACTAAGCTTCCTTATTTATTTCACTTTTAGTGAGAAGCCATATATGAAGCTACACCATCTCTATTAGCTGACATCGCATCTTTACCTTCTTCCCAGTTAGCTGGACATACTTCTCCATTTTTTTGAACGTGAGCATATGCATCAATCAATCTCAAGAATTCAGCAACATTTCTACCAACAGGCATGTGATTTACTCCTTCGTGAAAAACAGTTCCTTCTTCATCAATAAGATATGTAGCTCTATAAGTAACATTATCACCATCTACTGTAACTACACCTGTTTCTTCATTATATTTTTCGTTAGTAATATCCAGAATACCTAATGTGCTAGAAAGATTACGATTAGAATCAGCTAGTATTGGATACGTTACTCCTTCTATACCTCCATTATCTTTTGAGGTATTTAACCAAGCAAAATGAACTTCTGGTGTATCACAAGAAGCACCAATTACAATTGTATTTCTTTTTTCAAACTCACTTAATGCTTCCTGAAACGCATGTAATTCTGTTGGACAAACAAATGTGAAATCTTTTGGGTACCAAAAAAGCAACACTTTTTTATTATTATTCTTTGCTTCATCTAAGATATTAAGCTTAAAAGTATCACCCATATCATTCATTGCGTCTACGTCAAGACTTGGAAATTTTTTACCTACAATACTCATTTTTTATGTATTTATTTTACTGTTAATTATTTTACGGGGCAAATATACATTACTAATGAGGACTAAAGTCACAGCTGTATTTTAATTTTTTATATGATAATAGTTTTTTCTAATCGACCCAATATTCCTTCAACAATTCTAAAATTCCTACAAAAAAAAGCTAAACCCTACATAAATTACGGGTAAATTGCACTTTTTACAGGATGATACGCATCATGTTAAATCTATTTTTGTATTTTCGCAATATCAATTAACTTAATATACTTTACGCCTGAAAAAATCTATTACCCATATTATCATACTCTTACTTTGTTTTACCCAAAGTTTTTATTCTCATTCTCAATCTTCGATTGAAACCGATGATGTCAATTCTTCTATTGATAAAGCAGAGAAGCTTTTAGAACAATATGAATATGAAAAATCATTAGAAGTAGCAAAAGGAGCATTATTGACTGCTAGATTCAATAATAATGATAAGAATCAAGCACGGTTACTAAATATAATTGGAAAAATATACGAACTTGATCAGAATGATAAAAAAGCAATCAGTAATTATAAAAACGCATTAGTTAATGCTAAGTATTCCAAAAGCAAGTCCTTAGAAGCTGAGCTTCGCAATAGTTTGGGTCAATTACTCATTAAAAGTGACTCCACGTTATCTAATGGAATTAAATTGTATATTGAATCATATGAACTTGCTAAAACAATAAAGGATACTACAAAAATGATTCAACCTCTGCTCAATCTTGCAGGGTATTATATTTCACAAGATGACTATGCAACTGCGTATACAGAATATTTATCTCCCGCAAGAGTTTTAATAGGTCAGAACTCTACAAATCTGGAGAAATCTAAATTAAATATTCTTTTGGGAAAATACTTTCTAAGTGTAAGAAGATATGAGAGATCTGATGAGTATTTTGAAAAAGGAATCAATATCGCCTTACAACAAATTGACAAAATAAAAACTCCTAAGCAAGGAGAAAACAATAAATTACTGTCAAATTTTTATAACGAGCTGGTTCACGCTTATCGCAGTAGGTCTAATCTCTTTAAGGAACAAAAAGATTTTGAAAAATCCCATAATTATCTGGAACAACATATTACGTTTTCTGATAAATATAACGACATATTAAAAGGTATAGAATTACAACGTGCCAATATAAAATTTAATGTCGGAGAATTAAAAGATCAAGTCGAGCAATCTAAAGTTAAACAGAAACAAAGAGATTCTGAAGAAATAAAATGGCAAATCAGTATTCTTTTAGGTATTGTAGTGATATTGATATCAATGGCATTTTTAATTAGCGCATATAAAAATAATATTCAAAAGAGAAAATTAAACAATACGCTTATAGAGAATAATAAGGAATTAATAAATGCTAAAGAAACAGCTGAACAAGTATCCACATTAAAATCCCAATTTATATCTACAGTAAGTCATGAACTAAGAACTCCACTTTATGGTGTTATTGGCTTAACCTCTTTATTAATGGAAAATCCAGAAGAGAAAAAGAAAAACGAATATCTTGATTCTTTAAAATTTTCAGGAGATTATTTACTTGCGCTCATCAATGATGTTTTGCAATTAAGTAAGATAGAAACAAATGAGGTCAAATTGGAGAAAGTTTCGTTTGATATTAAATCTTTGATCGAGGGTATTGTCAATTCTCTTCATTCAAAACAAAAACATAATAACAATAAGGTACATATTAATATTGATTCTAAGATAAAAACTACACTACTGGGAGACTCAGTGCGCTTATCTCAGATATTGATAAACCTTATCGGAAATGCTTTAAAATTCACTAAAAATGGAAACATTTGGGTGACTGTAACTTGTCTTGAATATGAAAACAATCATTACAGCTTACGTTTTATCATAAAGGATGATGGTATAGGAATTCCTAAAAGTAAGCAGGAAACGATTTTTGACAATTTTGCTCAAGTAAAAAATCAAAATCAAGAATATGAAGGTACTGGTTTGGGATTAGCTATCGTAAAAAAATTAGTTCATTTACATAATAGCGAAATTATTATATCAAGTGAAGAAGGAGTTGGATCAGAATTTACCTTTGATCTCTCTTATGACAAAGCTATAAAAGTAACGGATAATTCTTCTACATTAGGAGATAGTATTAGTATCGGAACCTCCAATTTTAATATTCTGATTGTAGATGACAATAGGATCAATCAAATAGTCACCAAGAATATTTTAAAGAAAAAAGGATATACTTGTGACTTAGCCAATAATGGTATGGATTCTATAGAAATGCTCAAAAATGAAGAGTATGATCTTGTTTTGATGGACATTAACATGCCAGAAATGAATGGACTGGACGCAACTACAGTAATTAGAACTTTTAATACACATATTCCCATTATAGCACTGACTGCTGTAGAAGAAGGAGAAGTTAGGGATCAGGCACTATCTGTAGGCATGAATGACGTTATTATAAAACCCTATGATACGCAACAGTTTTTTCAAACGATCATGAAAAACATTTCAAAGGTACAACGAGTATAAAATGCTTCATCCTGACTTATCTTATGATATCATTGTTATAGTATCTCTAGTAAAATAGTAATTCAACAAAATACTTGTTAATCTTTACAATAGGTGTATACTGATATTGTATATATTTTTAAATTTTCGGACATTTGTTTTATTATCCTGTCCAAATATTACGAGACTAATACAACTCAGATGATTCTGCTTCCCTTTCAGGCAGCATGATAGTAGTAAATTAAAATGAACAAAGTACATACATGAACTCAACAAAAAAAGGCTTTAATACAATCTGCACACATATAGGTGAAGTAAAAGACACACAGTTTAAAGGAGCAGTTTCTCCTATATACCTGTCTACTTCTTATGCGTTTGAAGGTGTAGATACCAAAAGATATCCCAGATATTTTAATACTCCTAATCAGGAAGCGCTGTGTAAAAAAATAGCTGCATTAGAGAAAGGAGAAAGTTCACTTATTTTTGGAAGTGGTATGGCTGCTATAAGCACTACATTACTTGCTTTCCTTGGTCAGGGAGATCATGTCGTTTTACAACGTGCTCTATATGGTGGAACAGCTAACTTAATAAATGAAGAATTTAATAAATACGGTATTACACACTCATACGTACAATCTAATAACATAGAAGAGTTTGAAAAAGCAATTGAACCCAATACCAAGGTTATTTATATAGAGACACCATCTAACCCACTATTGAGTATTGTAGATATTAAAGCTATTGCAGATCTCGCAAAGCGAAAAGGAGTTATTACAATGATCGATAATACGTTTGCTTCTCCGGTAAATCAAAACCCAATATCTATGGGAATCGATATTGTGCTTCATTCTGCAACAAAATATTTAGGTGGACATAGTGATATTCTTGCTGGTGCTGTTATCGCTTCAGAAAAAAATATAGAAACTATATTTCATTTGGCAAAAAATTTAGGTGGCAGTTTAAGTGATTTTACAGTTTGGATGCTAGAGCGTAGTATAAAAACGTTAGGGCTACGCGTTAAACAACAAAATAAGAATGCAAAAAACATTGCCAAATGGTTAGAGAAACATGATGATGTTTCCAAAGTATACTATCCCGGACTTACTTCCCATCCAGATCATCATATTGCTAAAAAACAAATGAAAGGATATGGTGGTATGCTTTCGTTTGAATTAAAAGAAGGGTTAGATGCCAGTAAATTTCAAAAAGCATTACAATTAATTAAAAGTTCGATGAGTCTGGCAGGTGTAGAAAGCACCATCCTCTCTCCTACACTGACTTCACATGCATTATTATCTGAAGAAGAAAGAGAAGCACAGGGAATCAAAGATGGGTTATTAAGATTCAGCCTGGGTATTGAAGAAAAAGAAGATTTAAAGAATGATATTGAACAAGCTTTACAAAAAATTAAAATCTTAGCATTAGAACACTAGTATGAAATTAGATATTCTTGCCATTGGAGCACATCCTGACGATGTAGAGTTAAGCTGTTCAGGAACGATTGCTAAAGAAATTAATAATGGAAAAAAAGTAGGGATTCTCGATCTTACCCGAGGTGAGTTAGGCACCAGAGGCACTCCCGAAATAAGAGATCAGGAAGCAGACGCCGCTGCTAAAATCTTAGGTGTTTCTGTTCGTGAAAATTTAGGATTCCGGGACGGATTTTTTACTAATGATGAAGCGCATCAATTAGCTATTATAAAAATTATAAGAAAATATCAACCAGAAATTGTTCTTTGTAATGCAATTAAAGATCGCCATATAGATCATGGAAAAGGAAGCCAACTTACAAGTGATGCATGCTTTTTGTCTGGTTTACGGAGAATAGAAACACGTATAGAAGATCAATTACAAGATCCCTGGAGGCCTAAAAAAGTATATCATTATATCCAATGGCAATCTATTATTCCTGATTTTGTTGTCGATATCACTGGCTATATGGATATAAAAATGCAAAGTGTAATGGCATATACCTCTCAATTCTATGACACTGATAGTAAAGATCCGGCCACACCGATATCAAGTAAAAATTTTAAAGATAGTATTGAGTATCGGGCAGCAGATTTAGGAAGGGTAATTGGTGTTGACCATGCCGAGGGATATACTGTAGAGCGCTATGCAGCAGTCGATTCCATTTTTGATTTAATTTAATGTTATTTTTATTTTGCAGGAACATAAAAAATACCTTATTTTTGCACCCGAAATTAAATGGTGGTTGTAGCTCAGTTGGTTAGAGCACTGGTTTGTGGTACCAGGGGTCGCGGGTTCGAATCCCGTCTTCCACCCTTTTTAAATTTTAAAGACGTTGTTCATCAACGTCTTTTTTAATTTTTGCTTATAGATAAGAAAAGTGCTTTACCAGATTAGTAAAGCACTTTTTTATATAACAAATTTTACAATCTCTAATTAGTACCGTCTACGACAATCCTATTTTCTCTATTAGCAAGCTCCCAGGCTGTATAAAAGATTAGTTGCACTCGCTTGGTCATTAGCTCATATTCTATTTTATCGGCAGTATCAGAAATCTTATGATAATCTTCATGTACTCCATTAAAATAAAATATAATAGGAATATTGTGCTTTGCAAAATTATAATGATCACTTCTAAAATAAAAACGATTAGGATCATCCTTAGCATTAAATGTATAATCTAGATCCAATTTCGTGAATTTAGTGTTTACTTCTTCACTTAATGCATGTAATTCTGTACTTAATCTATCGCTTCCTATTAAGTATATATAATTACTTTTGTCATCACCTTCGTGAGCTTTATCAATCCTACCGATCATATCTATATTAAGATTTGCAACCGTTTCATCTAAAGAAAAAACCGGGTTTTCTGTATAAAACCTAGAACCATATAGCCCTTTTTCTTCTCCAGTAACATGGAGAAACAAAATAGATCGTTTGGGTCCTTGCCCATTCTTTTTTGCCATCTTAAAGGCTTCTGCTATTTCTAACAAGCTAACCGTCCCAGAACCATCATCATCAGCTCCGTTATAAACATTACCTTCCCCATCTAATCCCACATGATCATAATGTGCTGATAAAACTATAATCTCATTAGGCTTTTCAGAACCTTTGATGTAGGCTAATACATTTTCTGAAGCCTTAATTCCTCCACTAAAATAAGTTTCGGGTATTTCTTGAAAATAATCATCCTCAGCTATGGGAGAAGGCACTCCCATTTTTTTGTACTGTGTTTTTAAGAATTCTGCTGCTTTTTTCTGACCAGGCTCTCCAGTATCTCTACCTTCATATTCATCTCCTGCAATAATATAAAGGTTTTCTTTTAGTTCTTTAGTTGTAATACTTTCTGCATATTTGACAGCACTTTCGATACTTACATCTTTAGAATTCTTATCTATTTCGGTAGAAGTATGAGATCCCCCGCAAGCACTAAATATAGAAACACCAAGTATTACTAAAATATTTTTCATAAAATGTTTTTTTTTAAAACAGTTTGCAATATACAGATTTAGAGGGATATGATTTTGTAAATATTATCTTAAAGAAATTAACTTAAAATTAATCAAAAAAAACTTTTCTATAATTAAAAAAGGTTCCTATATTTGCACCCGCATTCAGAGAATATCTGATGAGACTAACACTGGAGAATTGGCAGAGTGGTCGAATGCGGCAGTCTTGAAAACTGTTGAGGGTCACACCTCCGGGGGTTCGAATCCCTCATTCTCCGCTTAGAATTTACTAAATTCTACTAAAAGCCCGTAAACATTATGTTTACGGGCTTTTTTAATTTTATCAATTGTCAAATAATAGTAAAAACTACCAAAGAAAAAGGGGCTAATTCGGGGTCACTTTTACTCCTCTTCAACTGACCCCGAATGAACTCAAAAAGCCTATAAATAAAGGCTTTACGTTAATTGTTTTTTATTTTATTTTTTGTAATTTGAAAGAGAAATTTACAAGAAATACCATGAACAATTCATTTTCATTACTTTTTTATATTAAAAAGTGTAAAGCCGACAAATCTGGAAGGGCAAACATTTACTTAAGAATTACTATGGATGGCCAACGAGCTGAATTAAGTATTAGGCGAAAGGTTCTGGTAGATAAATGGAATTCTGATATGAATTTGGCTCGTGGTACTTCTGATGAATCTTTAGAAATTAATAGATACATAAACACCATTAAGAATAAATTATATTCTATAGAACAACAACGAGTATCTGATGACAAACCTATTACCGCAATCTTGCTTAGAGATTTATATTTAGGTAAAGACTCAAATAAGAAAATGCTCCTAGAAATTTTTGAAGAGCATAATAAGAAAGTGAACAAATTAATTGGAAAGGGTTTTGCTGCAGGAACAGCAGAACGATATAAAACAGCAAAAAAACATGTTGCTGAATATATACTCAAAGAGTATAGAGCTAAGGATATTTTAATTAAAGAAGTTGATAATAGATTTATTAATGGATTTGAATATTATTTGAAAACCGTAAGAAATTGTAGCCATAATACAACTATTAAGTATATAACTAATTTTAAAAAAATTGTTCGTATCGCCCATGCTAATGATTGGATTGACAAGGACCCTTTTCTTCATTGGAAAGCAAAATTAAAAATTGTTGATAGAGAATTTCTGACTAAAGAAGAAATTCAAAAAATGGTAGAAAAGGAATTGCATATTGAACGCTTAGACCAGGTAAAAGATATTTTTATCTTTTGTTGCTTTACCGGTTTGGCTTATGCTGATGTCAAAAAATTATCCAATGATGATATAGTGATTGGTATTGATGGTGATAAATGGATTAAAATTAAAAGAACTAAAACAGACACAAGAAGTAACATCCCAATATTACCTACAGCGGAAGCTATAATTGAAAAATACGCAAGTCAGCCTAATTTATTAAAAGAGAATAGATTATTACCTGTATTGAGTAATCAAAAGATGAATGCATATTTAAAAGAGATTGCAGATTTATGTGAAATCAATAAGAACTTAACTTTTCATTTAGCACGCCACACTTTTGCTACTACGGTTACACTTACGAATGGCGTGCCTATTGAATCTGTTAGTAAAATGCTTGGACATAAATCTTTAAGAACTACACAGCATTATGCTAAAATCTTGGATAGGAAAGTTAGTGATGATATGAAAGCTCTGAGAAATAAGCTTTCAATAAGTAAAAACCTAGATGAAGTTATTTAGTTTTAAGAACAACCTTTCTACTCCCATTTAATTCCTTCAATTCAATCCTCACCCTCTCATTATCCCCAAGAACAAACTTTGGAAGCACATAAACAAATCGCTTTTTCTTTCCTGATTTAATTTGGCTAGGCATTTTATGTCGATTAATGACTTTCTGCTCTAATTTTTGATAAGATGCTTTACGCTTTTTGTTACCATTAGTTATATAAACCTTCAGATAATCAATTTCAAAAGTGATTTCAGATTTATTCTTGATTTCAATTACTAAGTAAACCTCAGAAGCATTATAAACCATTTTCTGCAATTGCAATTTGACACCCTTTTTCCGTTTAGTTGCAATGGATTCATATTTTGATTTAAGTAAAAAAGCACTGAATTTTTGGAAATAAGCGATTCTATTTGTGTATGTACTTTGCGGCTGAGCAATAGGCTTTTCTTTTATCTTCTTTGGGAGTTCGTTCCCAATACTCTCTTTAGGATTGATAAAATAATTGAGCTGAGAGAGCTGCTCTTTAAATTTCAAAATATAGGAATAGACTTGTCCATTTTTAGTTACTGTCAATAAATTACTTTCCGTTCCTGGAGTTGCTTGTAGCAATCCAAAATATTGTTCCTTTTCTCGGTTATAGGTGAATACAAAATTACTAGAACCCGTTATGCCCTGACGAATTGGGTCAGGAAAAAACAACGCAACATTCTTTTTATCATTAGCATAAATAGTGTCTAATAACTTTTGTGCTGTTAAGTAGTTTGAACAAATTGTTATTATAAGGATGATATAGCTTTTCATAGTATTGGTTTTAAAATGAGTTTGTAATTATCGGTTACGGTAACTTTTACAGTTCGATTATTGCGTTGAAATATCTGCTTAATACCGCTTACTTGCGGAACGCCCACTATATTAATGTCATCCACAATATCACTAACTACTTCTTGTCTGGCTTCAGCTCTAAAACTATTTTCTACATAAATACCTTCGCTGCCATCTTGTAGGTCAAAAGCTTTCAACTTAACTGGTCGATGATTGATATTTTCAATATTTATTATGGTTCGATTCGGTTTAAAACTGACAAAACCATAAATAGGTGCATTTTTTGGGATTAAGATATTATTGATAAGTGCGCTTTTAGTAAGTCGCATTTGTAAACGATAATTCGTTCGTACTGTTTGTGTACCATCTACCCGAACATAAATAAAAGCGTCCGTATTCTGGGAAACCGAACTTTCATTTTCTATTGGATGCGAAGCAAAGAATAGCAGATGTTCCAACCCTAATTCTTTAGATGAAATACTACTTTCCTTTTCCTCAATTTGAGGTAAAGAGTCTTTTCGGATTGCTTTAAGTTGCACTTTAGTCTCTGACTTTCTAAAACTTCTATCAGAATAACTAATACGTCCTTCATTATAGATACTATCTACAATACGCATTTTTTGTTTATCCAATAAATCTGGGTCATACATTCCTGTCGAATCCAATAAGCGCTCATCGTAGATACTAGGTGCATTTGTCTGTCTTACTTCTTTTAGGTCGTCTATAGCTTCTAATTTGGATTCGGTCTTTATCTTGGAAGCAATAGTACTTAGCTGTTGGGCTTCCCGACACCAGAAAATGATGTTAAGATGCCCTCGTATGATACGTGAACTATCATCTTCATTGATTTTAGCAACAATGTCTTTAATTTTCTTTAAGATGACTTTGTTCTGTGTTCCGAAATTGGAACTCTTATTAAGTTCTTCAATTTTCTTATCGAGTAGCTTGCGCCATTTCTGTTTGTCATCTAAATAGATTATTTGATTGACGATATGGTTTTCATTGAGATTTAATCCTAATCCGTCAATAAAACCTTGATGAAACACAAAATCATCTGAGGTAAACTTATCATTGGTTTTACTGCTCTGTACTACATCACCAAAACAGAGTTCATTATTTACAGCCAATACATCAAAATAGTTTTCTCCTATTTCAATATTTGATTTTTTAAGTTGAATATCTGTATCAAAACCTTCATTAAAACCATTGAAATAGTTATTAGTGAGTTTTATAATCGCGTCTTCATTTAATGGTTTTAGAGATACCTTTCTACTGTTATTAATAAAAGAAATGGCGTCGTTCACCGAAGCGATAAACTCGGTAACATTATGGTCTAGTTTCTTATGGATTCCCTTTTCAACTTTCCGAAACGGATTTGTGAACTTGGATGCGTTTAAAGCCTTATTGATAGGAAGTACAAAGAACAAATAAGACGTATGCTCCGTATATTCTCGCCCTTTAAAATAGGTGTTGGTAGCCTTCGCCAGGAAACTGTCATTTGGAATAGTCTTAGCATTATAAGCTGTCTTTTGATAAATATCCTGCTTATGAATAATCGCACTTACTGGCAATGATTTAAAAGCTTGAAACCATGCCCCATGCATATCTTCAAAGTCATTTTCCGATAAGGAATATATTTCAGGAAAATCAACCTTATAACCCAATATTACATTCCCGTTGTTGGCGAAAATAGTATGGTCTTTGATATCTAAAATAGGATGGTATGCGGATAGGTTAATCTTATTCATAGTATAGTTGAGTTACCTTTTTGTTACTGATGGTTTGTGGAAACACTTTTTTAAAATGTAATAGTGCAGGATTTTTAGTGAGGTGTGTTAATGACACATATAAAGAAGCATTGACAACAAATACGCAGATAATGACCAAAAAACTAAAAGAAAAAATGATAAGTAATAATGAGCCGATAACGGATGTCATCATTAGCGCGAACAATGAAATAGGTAAGCCCATAATCACCGCTCGCTTTCTAATATTTTTATAGACCTCGTATTTTTTCATAATCCATTCATACTTAATGTCGCTTAGCGACTTAGACTACGATACCGATTAGGTAGGTAAAGATGCCAACCACAGCTCCGGCGATAAGTACAAATACCAATACTCTGGTAATTCCTTTTTTGAGGTCTGCATTTTCACCAAAAAAATGACCTGCATTAAATAGGAAACCTATTAGAAAGATGACTCCCAATATGATAGGAAAAATGGTTCTGATGGTATCAGAAACATCATTTACGGAATCTTCAATACCTCCAATTTGTGCAAATAAGGCGTTTGAAATAAAAAGTAACAAGGCGGTTAAAAAGAGTGATTTTTTCATACTGAAATGGTTTAAATTTTGTTTAATTTTTATAGTATGAAAAATACATTATATTTGAATTCAAATAACTGATTATCAATATTTTATATAAATAATATTATTTGAATTTGTTTGTTTTCAATTGAAAACAAAGAGGTTTAAATCTTATGAAAATTGATAGAAAAAATCTGCCAGATGAGAAAAATAAAATTAAAAAAGATGCTCCAAAACGTCAGTTTTGTGATTTTACTACTGAAAATGTGTTTCGTTTTTGGTCAGAAAAAAATGGTCGTAATTGACCCTGGACATGGTGGAAAAGATACTGGTGCAATTGGTGTAAATAACATTCGGGAAAAAGATGTGGTTTTGAATGTTGCTATGGAAATTTTACGACTGAATAAAACGATTTTGAATGATGAGTTTGATATTTATCTAACACGTTATAAAGACACTTTAATTTCTTTATCAGATAGAACTAGATTGGCTAAACATTTGAATGCGAATGTGTTTGTATCTTTGCATTGTAATGCATCTCAAAACTATTCTAAGGGCATAGAGGTTTATGTGTATAATTCGGATAATTTAAATACCCGAAAAGCTATAGCGATTGGTGCATCAGTACTGAATGAAAGCACTCAAAAATTAGGATTTAAAGAGCGAGGTGTGAAGTTTGCTAATTTTCAAGTGCTACGGGAAAATACTTCGTTTATCCCTTCGGTACTTGTTGAAATGGGGTTTATTACCTATGCTGATGAAGCAGATTATTTTTTGAAACCTAAAAATATCAGGGCGTTGGCGTTGGCTGTTTTAATGGGATTATAAATTATTTAAATACGGGATATGAAAGAATTTTTTGTTGAGATTATGAGAATTTTAAAAAATATAGCTATCAGCATGTTGAAAGAAATTAAAAATAGTGTAAGATAGAATGAAACTATCGTCTATCTGGTCTAATAAACTTTCTCATCCTTTCGGACTCAGCACTATTGTACTCCGATTGTATACGCTTCTTTAAAAAGCTCTTAATTGGTATGTAGCGCAATTGGTCTTTAGAAGTATTTAAAATATCTAGTATCTTTTCCCATCTTTTAGCATTTAGTTCACCCCAAATGACTTCGCCCATTTGCACTCCTGCATTGCCAACCCAATCTATTGTCCGGAAAAACTCAACATCATTGTTTATACTTAAAAAGTGTAAGAACAACTCATCATGTTTTACTTGCACATTTGTTCTAATGGTATCAAAAATAACTTCAATATAAGTTCCGTTTTTATGATTCTTTTGAATACTTTTTTTCAGAAAGTTGAAGGCGATACTTAATTGTTTTTCATCCAAATCATTAAAGAGTATCGAAACAGAATGACCACCAAGACCAATGTAATAATCTTTATCCAATAGGAAAGTAATTACTTTCTCTATTTCATTTTCTCTTTCAGGATAATTCCAAATAAATGAAATGTTAATATTTTTATTATCACCGTGTGATTTATAACTTGAAAAAAAATGTGAGAAAAAGTCGAATAAGAATTCTTTATGGCTTTTGTAGATGTTTGCGAATCCTTTCATTTGATAATCAAAGGAAACAGTAGATGCAGCTAATCCTGACTGCTGAAAATAGGACTCTTTAATAAGAGTATAGTCATCTTCAAATACCTCTAAGGCATCTTTAAAGGGATACTCGGATAATCTTATGGTCTGTGATTCATTTTTAATTTTAGCATGAACAATTCTTAGAACTTCATTTGCAGCGTTTCGATTCTCAGTTGAAAACTTAATGTACTGTTTAACATATAGGTAGACAAAACCTTTAATGGAATTGATAGTTTCTATAAGCCTATCATAGTAATCATCACTTACAAATTCACTTGGTAATCGGTCTAAAAAAGCAAGTTTCCAATTTGTAGAATCGACGTTGTTCCAATTCTCTAATATTTCCCATAGCTTTAAGGCATTATTTTCAGAGTTAGTTACAATAGTTGAAATGGTTCTATATAAACATCTAATGTCATAATTTCTGTTTAAATATGTCTCTAAAAAGTTTAGCCCACGTTCATTATTTTGAACAAAATTTTCTGATAGAACTACTTCTAGCGAATTTTCAATTTGGGAATGAGAACTATCTTTTATGCTTTGAAAATTATCAACAGTACTTAGAAAAGTATCAAACTCTTCCATAGAATTACAGGTGAAATTATCTTTTAAATCCTCACTTTTTATTTCTTCATATTCTTGCCAATTCTCAAACTCGTACTCTTCTTTATCTCTAAATCGATTCCAATCTAGTTTTTTATAATCCCGATACTCTTTGGTGTCAAAGATTGGTTTCAACTCTAAATAGGTCATATTTGATATCTTCTTTTCTCTATTAAGAGAAGCAATCAATCCATTAACGACATAGGTTTCCTTAAAAGAATCAGGAGAGAAATTTTCATTTATAAATGGTATTAATAAAGTCAAGTCGAAATCAAGAATTTCAGGATTACGCTCTCTAAAATCAGGCTTGTAATTCCTTATTGTGTTTATGACTTCGTTTCTGTAATCTGAAAGTAATGAAAATAGTGTTTTCCATATATTAGTCCGTATTTTTTTTACTTCACCGGTAGTTGGCAAAGGATAATCATAAAAGGAAATTGTATGCTTTCTTCCTCCATGGCTAATATGATGAGAATGCTTTAAAAAGCTCTCAGCGATTGCGAAAAAAGCAATTTCATAATGTTCTTTTTTATTATCTATATTACCTTTTAAATGCTCAATAAAACCAGCTTGTCTTTGAAAACCATACCTTTCATCAGGTTCATCAAAAAGTAGAGTCTCTCTAATTCTCCGAATAAATTCAGGCAGATGTTCAGGCTTTTTTCTAATATATTCAAAACCAAGTTGTATAGCTGGAATGAATGACTCTGTTTGTTGTCTAAAAAACCTCGATATATAATCTATAGTTTGCTCTTTATTATAGACAAAATCATTGGTTTCATAATGAGTATTGTAAATTGGGTCTTGTGGTTCAGGAGTAGCATCTACTTTGGAAAGGAAATATGAAAGTGTTTCCTCTGGTTTACTGAACCAAAACAAGTCTAAAAACCCAAGGAATTTTTTGTCGTTATTCCTAACGGCATCAATATATTTGTCAAATGAAGGGCTGATTTTTGAAAATACATTTTCATATCCAAATGATTGGCTAGAGGGGTAAAGGGCTTCTTTAAATGAAAATCTATGGTCGTCAAAATAGTTAAACAAGAGTTTTTCAAAGGACAAACGATTATCTCTTATGAAAGCCACATAAAAAAAATAAGTGGCCATTACTTGTTCGGAGATACGTACGTGATTATATTGGACTTCCACTAACTCCCTTTTGTGCAGCTCCTCTATAGCTTCATTGAATATATAGTAATCTATTTGAAAAATTGAAAGTAGTTTTTGTACTGCGTCTTTATTTTCTCTTTCTATTGTAAAGAAAAATGAGACTAGACCTAAAGCCTTCAGTAGCTCAGGTTTTTCAAATAAATTAAAATCCATTGAGAAACTTGAAAAATAAGCCTCAAATAAATCAGAAACGTCACCAAATAAAAAATCAGATTGCTTTTCTAAAGCCACACGAGCACCCATAATTGCTAATCTTGGATTACCATCGGCTATTTCTACAATTTTCTTTTGATACTTATGGTTTATAATACCAAATGAATCACTTTTAAGTATTTCAGTAATTTCTTCATCAGTAAACTTTGGTAAGTCTATTGTTTCTGACACAAATTCAGTGCTGCAACTTCTAATGTCAATTAATGCATAGTTCCTGACTGTAATAACCAGTTTTAATTTACCTGTTCTAGTTTCTTTGAAGATTCCAAAAATTTGTCTTAAGTTAGGAAGCTGCCTGTTTGCATCATCAATAAGTAATATATAATTCTTGTCAGGTCTTAATTGAATTTTTAAATCTTCGAAGATATCTACATCTTTTTTTGCAATTACGTAGGAGCTAAATGATGGGTTTTTTCTGGTGAAATCCTGAATGGCTTGGATGCCTATTTTTGTTTTTCCAACTCCTGGGGCTCCAGAAAGAATAAGTAAATCTTTATTTGTTAGAATATTATCAATTTGTTCCAATTCATCATTGCGATGAAAGAAGATATTGTCAATTGGAGTTGACAATTGATTTGCCTTATTATTATACTCTTCTATAAATCTATCAAATGGTAAGATTTGTCCAGTATCTAATGCAATACCTAAATATTCCCTAGCTAATAATAAATATTTGGACATTATG
The DNA here is from genome assembly GCF_039539305.1 of Aquimarina addita. NCBI lineage: Bacteria > Pseudomonadati > Bacteroidota > Flavobacteriia > Flavobacteriales > Flavobacteriaceae > Aquimarina > Aquimarina addita. Next base: position 254,712 of record NZ_BAABCW010000006.1, read on the forward strand.
TCCAAAGCAAGAGTATCAATCCCTATAAGTTCTAACGAAATTCTTTTATCCTGAACATATCTTTGAATCTTGGTTTCCTCCTCAACCGAAAGTCTACTATTAAAGCAAATAATTACTTTATGAATCAGTTTAGGATTAACACCCGTTTTTGACTCATCCAAACACTTGTCTATATCATCTATTACTTTTGAAACTATTGCAGTTGCTTGCGTAGTAAATTCAACATAGGCTAGTTTGTTATCCGTAAGTCTTAAAAATGTATCAGGAGTGCCTACAATAGTTTTTTGCTTTCCTAATTGACTGCCATTTCTATTTAAGCTAGAATATTCTTCCTCTCTTAAAGACAAGTAGTTGTCACATAGATTTTGAAATCCAGCTCCATCTATGGCTAATAATTTTTGTTCTATTAATTGTAATCTTCCAGACATATATTTTAAAAAGTGTTTAAGTGTAATCTAATAACCCATACCAAAATATTTTAACTCAATATAATATTCATTACTATTTAGTAAAATCATTGGGGTTTCAATATAAAAGCCTTCATTGATTCCAAATTCAAAGAATGCGGCATACTTGTTGAAACCCAGTTGCTTTTCAAAAAAACTACTTCAGTTTTATATCTCATCAAATTCAAAACTCAGATTTTGCAACTCTGGTGTGATATCTAGTGGTCTTTTACTTTTAGTTTGTCTGCCAGTTTCTGATATCAAGTGTAAATTTGTTTTGGCTCTTGAACAGATAACATAAAGTAGTTTTTTTGAAGCAGCTACGGGGTCTCCAGTGAAAATGTCATTCCAATGTGGGACATACCCATTTAACAAACCATAGGCTATAACGGTTTCAAATTCTTCTCCTTTAACACCAACGCAAGTATTAATTACAACACCCGCCATTTCTCTGTAAAAACTCATAAAGGATGCTGTGTCACTTGGAACTTGAAAAGTTGGGTCTTCAAGACGACTCTTTATTACATCGAAAAAAGTCTTCCTATTTATAAGAAGTTGTGCGTAAATTGTTTGGTCAATACCAACGGCATCTAAAAACTGGTCAAAACAATCATTTAGATAATCGATGCCTTCGGTTTCATTTGATGTTATCGAGTTAATCAATTTCAATACATTTCGCTCTGTTTGATATTGTTCTCTGAATTCAGTATTGGTATGCTCTTTAAAATTTTCAATTACTTCAGAACACCATTTGTATCTTAATGAATATATTTTTGGTTGTGGCTGTGTTAAGAACAATCTCGATAACTTATACCAAATATTATTTCGATTTTTTGACATTGGTGCTAAACCCGAAGCATCAAAATTTACGCTTGGTAGTTTAGCTCTTAACTGCTTCGTGATAGTAGTTATTAACCACCATTGCGGAACCAATACGCATATTTCATCTTCAGGAATTCCATTATCTAAACTATGTTCTATAAGTCGTCCAATTTCATCTACTAAGTATCCTTTGTCAATGGTGTTATTGTACGTTATTATACTATCAACGTCTTTATTAGTGCCAATAGCTTCGATTTTAATTGGGTTTGTCTGGAATATAGAGTAAAAGTCAATAATTTTTTGTGTTGACCTATAATTTCCAGAAAGTGTAAGTTGCTCAATAGGTAAACTTTTTAACTCTTCTTGTATTTCTTCCAAACTTTTGGCAACGCCACCCAAAGATGCGTAAATCGCTTGGTCTGTATCTCCTACTAAAAATAGATTTGAGCTCCCTTCCCCGGTTGTTACAATGGAAGAAATAATTGCGTAAAGCAAATCTTGTGTATCTTGATATTCATCAACACATATAAGGCTAAAAATGTTCGATAATGTTTTTTTTATTTTAGGATACTTGGTTAAGAGTTTGTATGAATAATATAGTAGAAGCTCGAAATCAATTAACCTCTCTGCTTGTAGCCTTTCGTGATAATCTTTAAGAACTCTTTTTTGAATTGTTTTTGATTCAGCGAATGTGCCATCCCGATTGAATCTAAAATTAATTGGGTCAATGGGCTTTAATTTATGCTTTTCTTTAAGTTCACTTATGATATCCGAGGCATACGTTTCGTCTGTAATTAAATAGCCGTTTTCAAGTTCTGGTAAATAACAGGAATAGGGTTTAATAATCCATTCGAGACAAAATGAATGCAAAGTGCCTGACCAAACTCGTTTGCTATTTATTCCCATTGTGTTTAATCTACGATATATTTCTTCAGAAGCCCTTACAGTAAAAGTGAGGGCAACAATTCTCTGCTTACTGTCTAAATCAATATTTTTTAAAGCATAAGCGAGCTTATGGATTATGACGCGTGTTTTTCCACTTCCTGGGCAAGCTGTAAGAAGTACATTTCCATCTTTAACAACGGCATCTTTTTGTTGGTCGCTTAAAGTTTCTAAAATCATATAAACGATAAAAATTTAGTAAACTGGTCATTAGGAAAGTTGGCTATATAGTCATCAATAACCTGTTGGTCTTCTTTACCCTTAAAACTAATTTTTATTGCTACATCATAATAACTATCATTTTTACTACTACTAATTTTTCGTAATCTGTATTTAGCGGTTTTAGCTTTAGATGCATTATTTAAATGCGAAGATGCAAAAGCAATGGCTTTCAAAATATACTCCGGAATATAAGTGTTGTAAACCAAATTGTCTGCAACCACCAAAGCTAACCAGCCTTTACCTTTTTTATCAGCCAATCGTAAAACTTCTACACCTGCAATCGAGACTGATTTATCTTCTAACTTTTCCTTTGAGGTACTAATAGCTGCTTGTTGTTTGAAAATTTCATTAAGTGATTGTACGTATTCGTGACTATTCCCATTCAAGAGCAAATCAACTTCAAAAGTATAATCAGAGTAAAAAGGAATCAAAAAGTCGTTTTTGTCACAAAATTTATCCAATTTATTTTTCCTATCAGCGCCACTAATTTGTGATGCTCTACAATGTTTTTCATAAGCAGAATCATCAGCTTCATTTGCAGGCAAATTGACTATGCTGGCATCCAAGTCAGTTAGGATGGCACAGTTTTTCTGAATTCTATCGTTATGGAAAAGCCTTGCGACATTTTTAAAACCTGTACTTCCAATGTTTACTAGACTTACCCCAATTTCATCGAGCGAAATTCCAAAGACTTTTTTAAACATTTGAGGAATTAGAATTTGTTCTGCATCGCCTTCAACCAAGACAACACCTTTTGCGAAAAGTAAGTTACTTCTAATAGCATCCAGGTATCTTTCGGCTCTTGTTATATAGTCATCATCAAGATTATTAGCTGGTTGGTATACCAAAGTCTGCTTGTTTCCCCGGCTTAAAATATTTACTGAACTTATGCGGCTAACAGATGAAATATGTGTAGAGTGCGTTGAAATAATAACCTGTGTTTTATTTGTTTGTACATTATCAAATAGCGTTTTCTGAATATGCGTATGAATATGTGCTTCCGGTTCTTCTATGAGAAGAAAATTTGCAATTCTATCCGTTCTGATTTTTTCATACTCCAATAACTTTAGTGATAGATAAATCATATTTGCACCCCCCAAACTTAATTCCCATATTTTACCCATATAACCTTCTTCATCTGGGTCACCAACCCAAAGTTTAAGGGATTGTAATAGTTTTTCCATATCATTAGGAAGCTCTGATTTAACATCTATGTTAGGACCATAAGTAGTACCCACAGCTTCCTTAATACTTTTGTCAATTCCATCTTTAACATCCTTTACTTCTTTGAGAGAACTAATTTGGTCGTTCAGTTTGTTGACGCTATCAATGATGTCGGTTTGTTTTGAAACTTCGATAGTTTTTTCCTTTCCTCGTAACAAATTAATCAATGGATTAGTAGAATAGGAACGTAAGTCGCTTTCGACATCTCGAAGTGCCTTAATGAACGTACAAGAAACTTCGTTATGTACACTTATTTCCCTTGGTAAAAACGTTCCAAAAATCAATTCTTCTTTATCATCTGGGTTTGGGAATTGAACAGCATCAAAATCGCCAACATACTTTTTATAAGTATCGTCATCACTGAAATCTCCAGAGCCTCTGCACAAGTATGAGGTCTCATAATCATCAATCGTAAGTTTATCAAGAAAAAGTTGAAGCCCTGCTACACTTTTACCTGTTGTTTGTGAATAATCGTATAGTTCTTTTCTAAATTGATATTTTGGTCTAAAGTACACCGAATAACTTCCAGTTTTTTTGCTGCCTTCCATATCTCCTGAAGATTGTACTGCCAGTACTTGCGCTTCCTCACTTGCATCCAGTTCATCAAAAGTAACCGATAGAATTATCCAATGTCCGGCCCATTTACCTAGACCTCGGTTAAAGTCAGCCCCATTAAACCTTATATATCTTGGAAGTTTATCATCGATTAAAACTCGTAAAGCAAAAAAGAGATTGGTTTTACCTGAACCGTTTTCTCCTAAAATAGTATTTATACCTTTTTTAAAGATGAATTTCGATTTATAGAAATTTCTAAAATTCCTGATTGATAGTGAGCTTATGTGCATAATAATTGTCTTGTAATAGTTCAAGCCAACAAAAAAGCCAATGAATATCCATTAGCTTTTATTAAAATCTATTTCTGGCTTTATCGTCTATAAATGTATTAAAATTTTAACATAATTTCTTACGCTTTTCCGTAATTAATTACCTGTTTTATAAGATTATACTCTCTTATCTCGGCTTTTACTATCAAAAGCCACCAAATTAAATAACTGACGCATCCTAGAACGAACTCTATTACCATACCGCTCCTCTAACTCTCTAGCATTTAAGTTAGTTGTACAATGCGTTTTTACTTTATGTTCAATAAATAAATCATAACGAGAAAGCAGAATTTCCCCCATCACATTACAGTCTTTTCCGTAGTGTCTCCCAATGGGTTCTACACCTAAATCATCAAAACAAAAAAACTGTGTATCACCATAATCCTCAATTGTTTTATACCCAATGTGGTTAAAACCAAATACAATATTTCTGGTGGGGATTACGCTATATGCTTTACGATGGGGTACGAGATACTTTAACAAACGTATTAAAGATGTTTTTCCACAGCCTACTGGACCTGTTAGTAAAATACCTTTGCTAATATCAATATCCAATTTCTGGCAATTAGCCTTATCTTCAATAAAATAATTACAGAGTTTAAAAAGCACATCTCTATCTTCATTATAAATTTTAAATTTCTTACCAAACAATAATTTTCCTTTGACATCCAGATAAATCAACATTTTATCAAAATCGTAAAGAATTTGATTTCCCTTGAGTTTGCCAAGTGAATACTGAACTCCATCTTCAACTATAATATGTGGTTTTGGGTTATTCATAAAGGCTCATCATAGTTTTTATCGGAACTGGTCTTTAGGTTGTCCTGATATGGAATACTTCGACTGCGCTCAGCACAGGCTGTTTGATTTTGTTTTTCTTCAGTTTCAGAATTCTGAGAATTTAAATTTTTAAAATTTTCGTGTTTGATTCTATTTTTATTGTTTTCTATAGTTTGTACATGTTTGTTTATAGATACCAATGCTTGTCCAGTACTTGTCTCGATATTGGTACGACTTGGGTACAAAGCTTGTTCGGTACTTGTCCCAAAATCGAACATCTTAATTCTACTTCCCTTAAAAGGGTTATGGGATGGTGTGTATAGCAAGTATTTCCAATGGCTTAATTCCTTAATGCAACGGTGATAAGTAGATTTTGAGCCAATCTTTGAAAACTCCATCACTTCTGCTCGATTGATATAGAACTCTTCTTTAAAAAAGTGGGTATTCCAAATTTGAAATAACGCTACGTATAAACTGATATGCGTTGGGTTTAAGCGTGTGTCTATAGAGAATTGCACAAACACTCCATTAAGATGTTTGATGTAGTTAATATTATCCAAAGCGGATTAATACTTATTGTGAATCCTGTTATTTTCGAGTACTTGCATGATTTCTTGATAATCATAATACAATACGCCACCTACCTTAGTATAGGGCAATGTGCCATTAATTCGTAAGTTTTGTAGTGTGCCAGGAGAAATTCCTAAAAGGTTTCTAACTTCTGGTGATTTTAACCATTTTTTAGAGGAATGACCAGATTGATTATTAAGTAGTTGTTTAATGTCATCGAGAAGTTCCATTTTAAACTCTCGAAGGTCTTCGGTAGTAATAATTGTTGCTGCCATATTTGTAAAACTGTTTTTAAAAAAACAAAGCCGTCAATGATTATATTTTTTTAAATGACGACTTTGAATTGATTTGACTTTCGTCCTACAAATTTGGTAAGTATTATTTTACTTTATTCACAAGTTACACCCAAGTTGGTGATTTTTAATTACTGATAATCAATAGTTTAATTTGTCTCTTTTTGGTATTCACTTCAATTTATTAAACATTCAAAAACATATAAATAAAATTAATAACATTTATACCCAAGTAGCACCCAAGTTGGGTATTTTACTCATCAGAATCTCTCATCTTTTGCAAAAGAGACTCTTTAAGTTTATCTAAAAACTTTGTTTGATTAATTTTTCTCGAACGTATTTCTAAAAATGTCCTGTAAAAGTCTCCCAAATCAACATTAAAAATAGTTTCACATGCTTCTGCCATTTCTTTTATATCGGCTGTTCCACTATTAATAACACCATAACTATGAAGTGCATAAATAAGTTCTATTAAATCAGTTTTATGTGCTGTCCAAAAAAGCTTTGATTGAAGCTTGTAACTTTTGTTCACAATGCTATGTTCTACAGTATTATTTAAGTTATCTATCTCTGTTTTTAAGTAAGCTATAAGCATATCATAAGCCAATATAGTAGCTACTGTATTGTCATGACTTGTAGAAAATTCTTCATCTGTAAAACAATGAAAATTATCTGGAAACAACCTTATATCGGTCTTTCCTAGTAAAAAATAATGCTCATCTAAAGATGTGGCATCTCTTCGATAATAATGATAAAATTCAAGGTTATCGTTAAAATAATCTTGTAGTCTATCTATATGGTTGTTTAAATATTTTTCTTTCGATTTATTACTACTCCTAGGGCGTTTGCTTTCAATATTATAAAGCTTTACAAAATATATGAGTTTACTATATATTTTAGGTTTTATTTCTTTAAAAAAGAACATCTCATCTTTTTTATTTTTAAAGCCGTTTTCAATAGTGAGCTTTTTTGTTTTCTTAAGAATCTGTTTTGTAATATCTATACCAAGTTCTGCTTTTTTTAAGATATCTTGATTTACAGATTCTAATTTCTCAAGAGCGGTATCTAAGTCTTTTAGTACTTCTTTATATTCTTTCAAATCAATGTTTAATTTTCATAAAAAAATCCACAAGTTTTATTTGTGGATTTTATTGATTATCAATTGTGGTGATATTCTTAATGTATTAACCTTCGTTGATAAAATTAATGCCTACTTTTTTTCTATTTAAATATACCTAACCAGAGAAACAATATAAAAGCAATTAAAACAACTACTGTTCTTATCCATTGAAGTATTCCCCATTTTTTAAATAGTTTATTAGCTTCTGTATTAGAAATATTACCTTTTTTACCCATCAACTTATTATTTACTGGCATAAGAAATATAAGAGTAAGAGGGATGTTAATTATCATTAATACACTTCCTAATATCCAAAGATATTCATCAGTTAAAATACCAAATGCTATTCCTCCAACAATAGCTGTAGTTGAAAATAAAGCTTGACTTGCTACTGAACCCTTGAAAACTGGTGTGAAATTATCCTGAGCAGATGCTACCGATGTTGATAACCAAGCAGGATGTGTTACTAGGCTAACATATATAGCTGTTCCTGCTGTTAGACCAGTAGTGAGAAGCGTTATAAATTCGATTACTTGATTTATCATTTTTTACTCATTTTGAATATCGCTCAATAAGGTCTTTAGATATTTGATTTATCTGAGTAGTAAATACTGTTCTTGCAATAAGAATCATCGAATAAAAGCCACCAAGTACTATAAGCAATTTCCCCCATTCGAATGTCTTTGTAATTAGCATATAGACAATTGGTGCTAGGATAATAAAAGTACCCCCAATAAAGAATATTAATTCTAGCTTTTGATTACCAGTTTTCCAAAGTTGCATTCTTACAAAGAAAAATATTAATGCAACCATAGCCATTGCTATAGCCCAAACCCAACTATTAGGTGACAGTATAAGCCCTGCTATTAATACCGATGGAATTAGTAGTAGTAAATACCAAGGTTTATCTTTTGCTTTACCACCCGAAATTCTGTTTGCTAACTGTAGGGCTTCTTTTCTATATGCTTCTTCTTTGTTCATTTATCAGCTGTTTGTAATAAATCATTTTTAACTAATTTTCGAGCAAAAATTACTATACCAATTCCTGCTATAACTATTAATATACTAGCTATTATTAAGCCGTTCATTTTATTGCTTAATGTAACTAATAGAAGAATAAAACCGCCTAAGAGATTTAAAGCTCCTGCTACAATACGACTCATTAAAATACCTTTATTAATTTTATGTTTTGAGCTCATTACTCCGAAAATAAGTACAATCTCAAATAAGCCATACATTAATACAAAATAGGTTGAAATTAATAAAAATGAATTAAGTGATTCTGCTAAAAAGAAAAGAATAACACCATATGCTATGAGCCCTAGACCCTGAAAAAGATGATATTGATTTGCTATTTTTGGTAGCTGGTCATTTTTAGAAAAAATAATAGCCGATATACCTGATACTAAAAGTAATAATGGCACCATTATTTTATTAGTTTCAACACCTATTCTTTCAGAAAAGAATAAAAATACACCTGTAGCTAGTAGCATTAATCCGCTCAATGCTAAATAAAAAATTTTGTTCATTGTTTTGGTTTTTATAGTTATGTTTTTTCTAGTGTAATTCGCCTTTTTCACCATCTACCCAACGTTGCATCATTACTCGTTGAGCGGGTGTTTGCTGTACACCTCCTGCTAGTATATCTAAAAATCTATCCCACAGGTTTTTCTTCTGCGAAGCTTCCTTTTTAATAGCTTTGTAAGCTTCTAAATACTCCTCCTCATACTTGTTAGCCTCTTTGATTGAATATGTTAGAGGTATGTGTTTTAAGATTGTATCTGTTAACTCATCAATGTCTTCTATTTTATAATCTTCAATTAATTTTAATTGAATACTACACGCCTCTGCCTCATTCTTAATTCTTAAATGAATTGTTATAATTTCATCCCATAATTTTTGCCAATTTTCCTTTTCATTTTCTGGCGCGCTTTTAAAGCCTAAGTTTTTGAGTGTACTATAATTTTTTTCTATGGCGATAACATATTTTGGGTATTCATTCCAATCTTCAAATATTCTATCAGCTTTCTTATTTTTTATTTTATGAATGGCAGCATTCATAATTTCTTGAAGTTGGCTTAAGTTATTGGCATACTTTAACATCTCATCAATCCAGCTCTTTTTAGTATCTTCTGAACTGTAATTGTTAATTATAGCATATGCTTTTTCAATATTATTACTAATTACACTGCCGTATTTTTTGATATTTGACCAATTACTTGAGGCAACCGTTGCATAATTCCTTATAGAAACAACAGCTTCTATAATGGGGTTGAAATCTTTATTTTCCATACTATCTATTTGTTTTATCTGAATGCAAATTCTTCGTCATAAATATTTCGCTGCTTCACGCCATCTGCCTTAAGTTGCTTTACCATGTTTTTCTTTAAAGCATCTGGTCCACAGATTAGGTACGATTTCTTTTCAGGGTCTCTTAGGCTTAAATCGTCTACAGTTATATGACCTCTTTCTGAGGAATCCCAAAGGATGAATTCAAATAGAGGATTCTCTTTTTCAATTTTCTCAAAGTCATTTTTATAATGTGCTTCAGATTCATTATTGACGCACCAGTACAAGGTTACTTTATTGGTGTAATAATCTTTAATTAATGATAAAAACGGAGTAATACCAATACCGCCAGCAATCCAAACTTGTTCTCTTTCTTTAGAATGACTACTAGAAAACATACCATAAGGCCCTTCTACATTAGCAATATTACCAGTACTAAGTTTGGAACTCATATCATTCGTATAATCACCTAAACCTTTTACTGTAATCTTTAACGTTTCATCATGCGGATGGCTACTTAATGTAAATGGGTGTTGTTCTCTTTTACTAATATCAGGAAACGTAAAAAAACCAAACTGACCTGCCTTGTATTTAAAGCTTTCTGTCTGCGGGCTCATTTCTAGTTCTAAAGTATCTTTACCTAAATTACGAGCAGCTATAATCGTATAGTCTAGTTTTTTGTTAAAAAACCTAAAAAGAAAAGCTTTGTAAAACCAAGCAGCTACCCCTAAGAAAGACATCCCGAAAACGTATATACGTGTAATAGGTAATTCTTTAATAAGACTATCTACTAAAATTCCGTGAGCGACAGCCATAACATAAAATAAACCCATAAGTTTATGGAAGTTTATCCATTTGTGATACGGTATTTTTCTTTTGAAAATAGGCGCGGCAGATAGTATAACGCCTACAATGATTAGAATGAAAGCGTAAAACCCTAAAGGCTTACCAGGATTAAACTCTACTAAGTCTCTTGGAACTACAATAAAATGAGCTAAAAGAAGAAATACAGCGATTACACCTGACCTTCTATGTATTAGATACATTTTATCTAAACCGCCAAATAGTTTTTCTACCCAACGTGCTCTAGTTGCCATCAAAAAATTAAAAGCAAATACAGTAACTACCCAAGAAGAAAATATCTCTCCTAAAATACGATGAGGGTTTTTCCAAGTTACATCTGAGAGCTCTCCAAAAAATAATGTATCTGAATGCACTTCTTTAAAAGAGCCATTATAGAAATATAGGTCTACCGCCCAAAAAATGAAGTGAATACCGATGATGATAGGAAAGTAAATTTCCTGCTTTAATACTCGCATAATAAGTTTTTTTCAAAACTATTGCGTTACAATATTTTGTAATTGTATAAAATGGTCATTTTTTAGTGGTACTTAAATATCTCCATTCTCTGACAGTAGTATAGCTGTAGATTTTGTACTTTCAAATTGGGCAAAAACAATAACCATTACTACAGTTATAGGAATACTTAATAACATACCTGTTATGCCCCATATTTCTCCCCAGACAACTAAGGACAATATACTTGCAAGAGGACTAATGTTAAGAGTACTTCCCATAATTTTGGGTTCTAGTATATTGCCTATAAGCCATTGAATAACTCCTAAAACAACCAATATGATAATAAAAGGTGTGAACTCACCAAACTGAAACAAACTAAAAATAGAAGGAAAAATAGTAGCGATTAAAGAACCAATAGTAGGAATGTAATTTAAGAAGAAGGTTAGTAATGCCCAGAAAAAAGGTGCTTCTACATCCATCAATAAAAGAAATATGTAACAGACTACTCCTGTGAGAATACTAACTAATGTTTTTAGCCTAAGATAATCGCTTATAGAGTCACTAATCTTGTTTAGTATTAAAGATACTTTGTTGTAATCTTTATTTGTTTTAAATAGCTTTTTCAGTTTAGTGGTAAAGCTGGTTTCTTCTGAAACAATGAATAATGCATACAATAATACCATAACGGTATCACTTAGTATTCCTGATAAAGAATCAGCAATAGGTTGTAAGATGGTACTAAAATTGTAATTTTTTAATTTTTCAAATATACTTTGGTAGATATCGATATTGAAAATCTCATTGATTTTATCAGCAATATTATTTACATTACTTGCATATACTGGATATGATTTTATGAGTACATCAATGTTTGTAGTAATTAATTTTACTAAAATACTTAACAACATTATAATCACTAAAAAAATTACTGAACTTACTAACCAGCTAGGTAAATACTTTTTAAATACCGGCACTTTATAAGTTAGATTCTTTAATGTATGCCCTAAAAACCAGAGAATAATACCATACATGAAGGGTATTAAAATATTTTCGCCTAAAATTAGAAGTGCTAAAATTCCCCCTATACCAATTACTAAATATGCTAATTTCTTCATTTTTGAAGCTTATTTAAATAGATACATACATATGAGAGACGTATAAGCATAAGCTTTATTTTTTTATCAAACCTATAATTTTTTCATATTCTTCAATTGTATAAATTGGTCATTCTGTTTTTGATATAATGCACTCGGGGTTTGACCTGTATGCTTTTTTACCTCTCTAATAAAATGTGCTTGGTCAAAAAAACCTTTTTCCGGAAAGAACTCTCCTTCTCTTATTTGAAGATAAGCACGATAACATTTTTGGATATTGAGATACTTCTTTAATGAAATGCCAATATATTTATTTAAATATCTACTAATTTCTCTTTGCGACCAATAGATTTGATTAGCAACTTCTGTAGTTTGTATATCTCCATATGTAGTATATAAAAACTGGCTTAATCTTAATCTGTTCGTTCTCAGTTCTTCCTCAGCAGGCAATCTTTTAAGAATTGTATTTTCATACTGTTCTACTATTCTCTCGAATGAGGAAAAATCCATGTTTTTAACGTTAAAAAAAGAAGTATTTAGTTGCTCAATAGTATTTAATAGAGTGCTAACTTCTTTTTTTAATATATACTCAGGAGCAATTACTTTAAAACGAATACCATATGTTATGACTCCAGGCGGAACAACAACGTCTATTTCCTTAGACCAAATCCCAGTTAAAAAATAGGCAACTATTTTGCCATCTTTAAGCTGTACAACAAGTTTTACATAACCATCAGGACAGATGGTTATCTCCTGTGGAAATTCGGTTAAATTCTTATTCTCCCAAAATGAAGCTACAAAATCTTGTAATTCTTTTCTTGGATATATTTCGTTGTATTCTCTGATAATATTTGGCGGCATTTATTGCATATAGTTTTTTCAAACATATGCTGCGTTTTTATTTCTTGATTGTATAAAATGGTCATTCTTGATTTTCAATTTACAATATATTTACCGAAAAAATCTGAAAATCAACAATTTCAAAACAAGCTTACGAATTTCATTCAGGGTATTTTCTTAGCGGGTTTTTGAAATTTAATTCATTGATATAGTTTTTTTTGATTAACAGTATATAAAAACAACCTACCAGCTATTGGAAGTTTTTCTATACACTAAAATATTTAGGATATATTTAAAGTAAAAACTAATTTGATTCGTCTTACATAGTATGAGTAATTCGATAAGTATATATATGTCGACAGATAAAAGAAATAATTCATTGACAGCAACCATAAAAACGTATGGCAATAAATTGTTCAGTTTTATAAAAAGTAAAATTAACTCTGTTGAAGATTCTGAAGATATTCTACAAGAAGTATGGTATCAGTTTAGTAGGTTGTCTGATATAGATGAACTCGAAAATGTTAGTGGCTGGCTATATTCTGTTTCACGTAATAAAGTCATAGATTTTTACCGTAAAAAGAAAACTAAAAACCTTGAAGACTTTACTGTTGAAGATTCTGAAGGGAATTTTATTGTAGACGAAATGTTACTAATAGACACAAGTGCTTCACCTGATACAGCATATTTTAACGAATTAATTTGGTCAGAATACATGAAAGCAATTGATGCGTTGCCCGAAAAACAAAAACAGGCTTACGTTTTAAATGAGCTAGAAAATAAATCATTAAAAGATATTGCCGAATTAACGAACGAAAATTTAAAAACAATTATTAGCAGAAAGGGGTATGCGGTAAAACATATTAGAAATAAGCTACAACCCCTTTATGATGAGTTAACGAATTAAAAAACATATTATGAAACATGATTTTAAAAAGAAAAAAGGAATTTTCCCATTATTATTTATTGCGATTATTTTTGCCTTATCAGGTATTGTAATGTTATTGTGGAATGCAATCTTACCAGATTTATTATCTATAAAAACAATAACGTACTGGCAGTCGATGGGGTTATTGGTATTGACAAGAATTTTATTTGGACGATTAGAAAAACCTAATAGACCCAAGTTTGCCAATCGAAAATTTAGAGGTATGACACCTGAAGAGAAAGAAGAATTTCGAGATAAATGGAAAAACAAAAACGATAAACAATGATAAAAGAACCATTATGTAGTAGTAATGGTTCTTTTTTTTAAATTTATTTAAAGTAAATCTACTACACGTTCGTCTTCATTAGTATAGCATAGTTATTAATTAAATTATACAAAATGAAAAAGTCAATTTTTAAACCAATTATCATCGGAATTCTTTTAGGTGCGTTTGTCTTCTTTACAGGACCTTTATTATTTGTTATTCTAATTCTTAAATTTATTTTCACCCCATTCGGTATGGGAAGAATGATGTGGAGAAATAAAAGAATGGGAATGCCACCTTTTGCCTTTGCAGATAAAATTAGAAGCATGTCTGATGAGCAATTCGATGAATTTAAGTCTCAAAACCAAAGAGGGTTTTATAGTAACCAATACTGTTAATTATTAATTTAAAACATAAAAAATGAAAAAGAAGCCAAGCATATTAGTTGCATTTCTAAGTGCAGCAATAACATTCGGAAGTTTATACGCCTTTGTTGGAAAACCCAAATTCACAAAACACTTTAGGGATTGTCATCATAAGGAAGTTAACCATCAATTAGACAGGTAACAAAGAGGCTGTCTAAAAAGTAATTTAGGCAGTCTTTTTATTTTGTATATTTTCAGATTTTAATTGTTGATTGTAAATTTTAGCGAAGATTTATGGGATTTTATAAAAGCAAGTTAGCTTTTATAAGGCTAAACTTACCTTTTTAAGGTTGTGTGCCATAGCAATCAGTCCCATTTCAGTTTCTACTTTTTCAATG